>NZ_JBFAQR010000017.1:0-119749 GCF_040678815.1 Kitasatospora sp. NPDC049285
CGACTCGGCGTGGTCGTCGAAGTAGTGCTCGGGGTCGACCAGGTTGGACGGGGCCTCCGCGTCGGAGACCACGAACAGCTCGTGCCCGGTCGGCTCGGCCCAGCGGCGCAGTTCGGTCTCCAGCAGCGGGGAGACGTGGCAGGGGCGGCCGTTGACCAGGTTGTAGGCGGCCATCACGCCGGTCGCGGCGCCGGAGGCGACGACCGGCCGGAACGCGGCGAGGTCGTACTCGTGCAGGACCCGGGGGCGCAGGCCGGAGGAGGTGGTGCAGCGGTCGTCCTCGTTGTTGTAGGCGAGGAAGTGCTTGAGCACGGGCGCCGCGCGCAGGTAGTCGGGGTGGTCGCCGGCCAGGCCGCGGCAGAACGCCTCGCCGACCCGGGCGGTGTGCACCGGGTCCTCGGAGTAGCCCTCCTCGTTGCGGCCCCAGCGCGGGTCGCGCAGCAGGTTCAGCACCGGCGCCCAGGCCTGCAGGCTGTTGGGCCCGCGGTCGGGGGCGACCGCCGGGGGGCGCTGGTGGTGGAACGCCCGCAGCTCGGTCGAGACCGCCTCGGCGACCCGGCGGACCAGGTCCTCGTCCCAGCTCGCGCCGAGGCCGACCGCCTGCGGGAAGGAGGTGGCCACGCCCAGCCAGGACACCCCGTGCAGGGCCTCGGCGCCGGTGCGGAACGCGGCAACTCCCAGGCGGGGGACGGCCGGTGCGTACTGGTGCAGCATCGCCAGCCGCTCGTCCGGAGCGAGCCGGTCGAGCAGGTCGTCGACGCGCTTGTCCAACGGTAGCGCGGGATCCCGGAACGGGAACAGGCCGGTGGCGGGCGTGGGCGTGGCACTCACGTGGGTAGACCCCTCGGGCAGATGGTCGAGGCTCGTTCGTCGAAGCCCATCGACGCTGACATGGCGCGCTCGTACGTGTCAACAGCCTTGCTGTGCCTGGAATTTATATTTGTTCAGGCCCTTGTCGAACCGGTAACCCATCGTTAGTGTCACCGAAACATCCAAGCGATTCGACAGTTTGCTGGAGAAGGGCCGCGCCATGAGACAAGGGTTGAACCGCCGAAGTTTCCTCAGCTCCGCCGCCACGGTCGCGGGGGCCGCCGCGATGGCGCCCCTGCTGTCCGCCTGCGGGGGCGGAGGCGGCAAGCACAAGGCCGGTGCCAACACCGAGCAGGGCCTGAAGGCCGCACTGCCCGCGTTCGTGCCCAACACCGCGGTGCCCGCGGACATCCCCGGAGTGTCGGGCGGCAGCAACGGCGCCGTGACCGACCCCGGGTTCCTCACCTACCCGGCGAACCCGGTCGCCACCGTCTCGGGCGTCCCCGGCAAGGGCGGCAGCTACACCGCCGTCACACCGTTGTGGGGCACCGTCCCGCCGGCCGGCAACTCCTTCTACGCGGCGATGAACAAGGCGCTGGGCGTCTCCTTCGAGATGAAGCCGGCCGACGGCAACAACTACAACACCATCATCCCGACCATGACGGCCGCCAAGAAGCTGCCCGACTGGATCAACCTACCGGCCTGGTGGAACTCCAACTTCAACACCGGCGGCCTCGCCGACTCCCAACTCGCCGACCTGACGCCCTACCTGGCCGGCGACAAGATCAAGAAGTACCCGAACCTCGCCGCCCTGCCCACCGGCGCCTGGCAGACGGGCGTGTGGGGCGACAAGCTCTACGGCATCCCCTGCTTCTCCACCGCCATGCCGCTCCCGGGCGCGGTCTTCTACCGCCGCGACCTGCTGGAGGCCAAGGGCATCACCGCCGACCAGGTCAAGTCCGCCGACGACCTGATGAACCTCGGCAAGGAGCTCACCGACGCCAAGGGCGGCGTGTGGGCCTTCGACGACGTCTGGACCTACCTGTCGATCGCCTGGGGCATCCCCGCCAAGTGGATCCTCAAGGACGGCAAGCTGGTCCACAAGTACGAGATGCCGGAGTTTCTGGAGGCGCTGGACTGGCACTACAAGCTGGCCACCTCCGGCTACCTGCACCCCGACGCGATCGCCGGCAACAACGCCGACGGCGGCACCCGCTTCTACGCCGGCAAGACCCTGATCGGCGGCGGCGGCCTCGGCGCCTGGAACCTCGCCGACCACCAGTCCGGCATCGCCGCCAACCCGGCCTACCGGCGCGGCGCGTTCAACATCATGACCGCCTCCGGCACCGGCACCCCGCAGATCTTCATGGGCTCCTCGTCCAGCATGCTGAGCTACCTCAACGCGAAGCTGAGGCCGGAGCAGATCGAGGAGCTGCTCGCCGTCGCCAACTACCTGGCCGCGCCGTACGGTTCGGCCGAGTACACGCTGGTCAACTTCGGCGTCGAGGGGGTCCACTACAACCGGGTGAACGGTGTGCCCACCGCTACCGAGGAGGGCAAGAAGGACGTCCAGGCGACGACCTTCCCGTTCCTGGCCGCCCCGCCCTCGGTGATCTCCAACCCCGGCGGCGACCAGGTCACCAAGGACTTCACCGCCTGGCAGGCCGCCAACGTCAAGACCCTCTACAAGCCGCTGTTCTGGAACATGAACCTCAGCATGCCGCAGACGATGGCCACCGCCGACAGCGGACAGGCCGTCGAGGACACCATCAAGGACTGCTACCACGGCAAGAAGAAGGTCTCGGACGTGCAGGCCGCCATCTCCACCTGGAAGTCCAACGGCGGTGACCGGCTGAAGGAGTGGATGACCGACAACGTCCTGAACAAGTACGGAACCGGGCAGTGAGCGCCGCGCGGTCGGAGCGGGGCGGAACCGGCAAGCTGCTGAACTGGCGGACGAGACTGCGGCGCGACAAGTCGCTGCTGCTGATGACCGTGCCCGCCGTGGTCCTCCTGCTGGTCTTCAACTACGCGCCGCTGTTCGGCCTGGTCACCGCGTTCCAGTACTACGACCCGCTGGTAGGCGTGCGCGACAGCGAATGGGCCGGCCTCGCGCAGTTCCAGCAGCTGTTCAACGACCCCCTGTTCTGGGGGGCGTTGAGGAACACCCTGTGGCTCAGCTTCGTCCAACTGGTGCTGTTCTTCCCCGTCCCGGTCGCGCTGGCCCTGCTGCTCAACACGGTGCTCAGCGAACGACTGCGGAACTTCATCCAGTCCGTGGTCTACCTGCCGCACTTCTTCTCCTGGGTGCTGGCCATCACCATCTTCCAGCAGATGCTCGGCGGCGCCGGGATCCTCAACCACTTCCTGCGCCAGCACGACATGCAGCCCTGGGACATCACGACCAACCCGCACACCTTCGCGCTGCTGGTCACCTCCCAGGCGGTGTGGAAGGAAGCCGGCTGGGGGATCATCGTCTTCCTCGCCGCCCTCGCCGCGATCAACAGCGAACTGTACGAGGCCGCCGCGGCGGACGGCGCCGGACGCTGGCGCCGGATGTGGCACATCACGCTGCCCGGCCTGCGCGGCGTGATCGTGCTGATGCTGGTGCTGCGCCTGGGCAACGCGCTGTCGGTCGGCTTCGAGCAGTTCCTGATCCAGCGCGAGGCGGTCGGCCACGAGACCGCCGACGTGCTGGACACCTTCTCCTTCTACTACGGCATCACCAACGGCAACTACAGCTTCGGCGCGGCGGCCGGCCTCTTCAAGAGCGTCATCTCGCTACTGCTGATCTGGGGCGCCAACAAACTGGCGCACGCCTTCGGCGAGGACGGGTTGTACCGGAAATGACGAACGCTCACCCCACACTCCGCTCCGGCGCCGCCCACGCCGCCTCCCGGCCGGTGCGGACCGGCCGCCGCGCCCGGGCCCGGGCCGGGCGGGCCCCTTGGGAGGAACCGCCCACGGTCATCGGCCAGACCGCCAAGGGCATCACCCTGACCGGCGTCCTCGCGGTGGTCGTCGTGCCGCTCTGGATCATCGTGCTGACCAGCTTCTCCACCCCCGGCGCCGTCAACCGGGCCGGCGGGCTGGTGATCTGGCCCGACGGCCTCAGCACGGAGGCCTACCGGCAGATGCTCGGCGACGGCACGGTGCGCACCGCGCTGATGGTCAGCCTGGGCATCACCCTGGTCGGCACCGCCGTGTCGATGGTGGTCTCGGTGCTCTGCGCGTACGGGCTGTCGCGCTCGCGCTCGCTCGGGCACCGCACGATCCTCAGCCTGCTGATCGTCACGATGTTCGTCAGCGGCGGCCTGATCCCCAGCTTCCTGGTGGTCACCGGCCTCGGCGGCTACGGCCAGTGGTGGTCGCTGATCCTGCCCAGCGCGGTGTCGGTGTTCAACATCCTGGTGCTGCGCGCCTTCTACTCCACCACCTCCAGCGACCTGATCGACGCCGCCCGGATCGACGGCGCGGGCGACTGGCGGATCCTGTGGTCCGTCGTGCTGCCCACCTCCCGGGCCGTCACCGCGGTGATCGCCCTGTTCTACGGCGTCGGCTACTGGAACTCCTTCTTCAACGTGATGCTCTACATGCCCACCGACGCCCAGAAGTGGCCGCTGCAGTACGTACTGCTGACCTACGTCAACCGTGGCAACGGCCTGCCCGGATCCGTGAACTCCGGCTTCGGCAGCACCCATGCGCAGACCGCGCCGCTGTCCCTGCAGATGGCCGTCGTGGTCCTGACCCTGGTCCCGCTGCTGCTGGTCTACCCGTTCATGCAGAAGCACTTCCGGGCCGGTGTGCTCACCGGCGCGATCAAGGGCTGAGCCGACACACACCGAAGGAAGTGGACCGATGGTGACCCTCGTCGATGTGGCCAGGTATGCGGGCGTGTCCGCCAGTACCGTGAGCTATGCGCTGAGCGGGAAGCGATCGATCTCGCGGAAGACCCGCGACCGCATCGAGCAGGCGATCGCCACGCTCGACTACCACCCCAACGCGGGTGCGCGGGCGCTGGCCGGGAAGCGGTCGCACATCATCGCCCTGATGGTGCCGCTGCACACCGAGGTGCACGTGCCGACCATGATGGAGATCGCCATCGCGGTCACCGTGGCGGCCCGCGAGCACGGCTACGACGTGCTGCTGCTCACCAACGACGAGGGCCCCGACGGCGTCCAGCGGGTCGCCGCCAGCGGCCTGGCCGACGGCGTCATCCTGATGGACGTCCGCCTGGACGACGAGCGCGTCCCCGTGCTGCACGCACGGGGCGTGCCCGCCGCGCTGATCGGCCTGCCCGCCGACCCGGCCGGACTGTCCTGCGTCGACCACGACTTCGCCACCGCGGGCGCCCTGTGCGCCGACCACCTCGCCGACCTCGGCCACCGCGACGTCGCCTTCATCGGCTACGGCAGCGCCGTCTACCAGCGCCACGCCGGCTACGCCGAACGCACCCTGACCGGCTTCCGGGAACGCGCCGAGGCCCGCGGCCTGCGGTCCTTGCACCGCCCCTGCGAGGGCACCTACGAGTCCACCGCCGGCACCCTGGCCAGGATCCTCGCCGACCGCCCCGACACCACCGCCTTCGTGGTCCAGAACGAACGCGCCATCGGCCCGCTGCTCTCCCTGCTCCGGGCCGGCGGGCGGACTGTCCCGGAGGACGCCTCGGTGATCGCGATCTGCCCCGACGTCCTGGCCGAACAGCACTCCCCCCGCCTCACCTCCGTCTCCAGCCCGAAGAAGGAACTCGGCCAACTCGCCGTCGACCAGGTCATGGCCAGGATCGACGCGCACGCCGAGGCCCGCGACCCGGAGGACCGACTCCTCCTGATGCCACCGGAACTGGTGGTCCGCGAAAGCACCGCCCCGGCCCCGCGCCGCACCTGACACACCGGCCGCGGCCGGCAACGCGCGAGCCGCCCCCGACGTGTCTCTCCGCCGAAGGAGGGCATCATGACCGACCCGCACGAGACGATCCGCTGGGGCCACGACGCCCTGGAGCTGGAGATCGCCCTGGACGACCAGGGGGCCGCTCGCCTGGTCCGGCTCGGCGCACCGGGAGAGGGGAGCACCGCCCCGCGCCCCGGCGCACCGCTGCCGCTGGTGGAGGTGACGACCGCCGGCCTCGGCCGCTACTGGTCGGGCCGACACCTCGTCAACACCGTCCTCGGCGCGCGCCTGCGCCACCGCTCGCACCACGCTGCCCGGGACGGCGACCAGCACGTGCTCACCGTCGAACTCCACGAGCCGGAGACCGGCTTGACCGCCGTGGCGGTCTACCGGTCGACGGACGGCCTGCCGGTGCTGCGCAGCGAAGTCCTGCTGCGCAACGAAGGGTCGCGGACGCTGCACCTGGAGTCGGTCGGCTCGCTCGTGACGGGTGGTCTGACCGGAGGCGCTCCGACTGCCCTGGACGATGCCGAGCTGCTGTGGGCGGAGAACGAGTGGTTCGCCGAATTCCGCTGGCAGCGCGAGCCGCTACGGGCGTCCTCGCCGGAGCGCAGCGGCCGCTTCCACACGACCGCCGGCCGCAGCACCCGTGTCGTGGCCGGGCAGGGCGTGTGGTCCAGCTGCGGCCGGCTGCCGATGGGCGGACTGACGGACCGTCGGTCCGGGCGGACCTGGCTGTGGCAGATCGAGCACAACGGCGGTGGCTGGCGCTGGGAGTGCGGGGTGCGCGACGACACCGCGTACGCCGCACTGTACGGCCCGAACGACGCCGACCACGGCTGGCGCCACCCGCTGGAGCCCGGCGCGGAGTTCCGCACCGTGCCGGTGGCTCTCGCGCTCTCCTCGGACGGTGGTCCGGACGGCGCCTTCGCCGCCCTGACCCGCTACCGCCGCGCCACCCGCCGCCCGCACCGGGACCACACCGAGCTGCCGGTGATCTTCAACGACTACATGAACTGCCTGATGGGCGACCCCACGTCGGACAAGCTGCTGCCGCTGGTGGACGCCGCCGCCGACGCCGGCGCGGAGTACTTCGTCATCGACGCCGGCTGGTACGCCGAGCAGGACGACAACTGGTGGGAGAGCGTCGGGGCGTGGCAACCCTCGGTCTCCCGCTTCCCCGGGCCGGGCGGGATCCACCAGGTGCTGGACCGCATCCGCGAGCGCGGCATGGTGCCCGGCCTGTGGCTGGAGCCGGAGGCGGTCGGGGTGTCCAGCCCGCTGGCGAAGTCACTGCCCGAGGAGGCGTTCTTCCGGCGCGACGGGCAGCGGATCGAGGAGGGCGGCGGCCGCCACCACCTCGACCTGCGTCACCCCGCGGCCCGGGCGCACCTGGACGCGGTGGTGGACCGCCTGGTCGGCGACTGGGGCGTCGGCTACCTGAAACTGGACCACAACACCGACCCCGGCTCCGGCACCAGCGCCCACCCCGGGGAGGCCCCGGCGGCCGGTCTGCTCGGCCACAACCGGGCCCAACTCGACTGGCTGGACGGCCTGTTGGACCGGCACCCCGAGCTGGTGCTGGAGAACTGCGCGTCCGGCGGCATGCGGCTCGACCACGCGCTGCTGTCCCGGATGCAGGTGCAGTCCACCAGCGACCAGCAGGACCTGCTGCGCTACGCCCCGATCGCTGCTGCCGCCCCGACCGCGGTCACTCCCGAGCAGAGCGCTTGCTGGGCGTACCCGCTGCCCGAGGACTCGCTCGACGAGGTGGCGTTGACCATGGCGAACGCGCTGCTCGGCCGCATCCACCTGTCCGGTCGGCTCACCGAACTCGCCCCGGAAGCACGGGACTTGGTACATGAGGCGGTCGCCGTCCACAAGTCGATCCGGGCCGACCTGCCGACGGCGCTGCCCGCCTGGCCGCTCGGGCTCCCGGGCTGGGAGGACGCGTGGATCGCCCTGGCGCTCCACACCCCCGCCACCACCTACGTCACCGCCTGGCGGCGCTCCGGCGAGGAGGCCGCCAGGGATCTCCCCCTGCCGCACCTGGCCGGCGCCGATGTCCGGGTCGAGGTGCTCTACCCGGCGGGCGGCAAGGCCTCCACCGCCTGGCGCGCCGAGACCGGTGACCTCACCCTGACCCTGCCGGCCGCCCCGTCCGCCGTCCTGCTGCGCCTCACCGAGGACCCGTCCGGCAGGAGTTGACGATCCATCAGGGGATCGCGCGTCCGGACCGCCGGCGTCCGACCGACCGGACCGGGTGCTCATCTGTCATGCCCAGATCACGCCCAACCCTGCACCGAAGCCCCGAAAGGAACCGACCGCGTGTCAGACCAGCCCCAGCCGACCGGCACCGTCCCCAACCCGGTGATCCCCGGCTTCCACCCCGACCCCAGCGTCTGCCGCGTGGGCGACGACTACTACCTCGCCTGCTCCAGCTTCGAGTACTTCCCCGGCATCCCCGTCTTCCACAGCCGCGACCTGGTCCACTGGCGGCAGATCGGCAACGCCCTGGACCGCCCGAGCCAGCTGCGGCTCCCGCTCGACAAGCCCTCCTCCGGCGGGATCTACGCCCCCACGCTGCGCCACCACGACGGCCGGTTCCACCTGATCGTCACCAACGTCAGCGACCGCGGCAACATGCTCCTCACCGCCACCGACCCGGCCGGTCCGTGGTCCGACCCGGTCCACATGCCCGGAGTCCCCGGGATCGACCCGGACCTCGCCTGGGACGAGGACGGCACCTGCTGGGTCACCGTGGCCGGCGTCTCGCAGGTCCGGCTCGACCCGACGACCGGCGAGGTCCTCGGCGAGCCGCAGCGGATCTGGTCCGGCACTCCCGGCACCCTCGCCCCCGAGGCCCCGCACCTGTACCGGATCGGCGAGTACTGGTACCTGATGATCGCCGAGGGCGGCACCGAACGCGGCCACGGCGTCTCCGTCGCCCGCGGCCGAACCCCGTCCGGGCCGTTCGAGCCCTGCCCGCACAACCCGGTCCTGACCCACCGCAGCACCGCCCGCCCCGTCCAGAACACCGGCCACGCCGACCTCGTCCAGGCGCCCGACGGCTCCTGGTGGATGGTGCTGCTCGCCGTGCGGCCGCGCGGCGGCACCCCTGGCTGGCACGTGCTCGGCCGGGAGACCTTCCTCACCCCGGTCGAGTGGGTGGACGGCTGGCCGGTGGTCGGCGAGGTCACCCTCGAACTGCCCACCCCCTCTTGGCCGTTGCACCCAGTGCCGGAGGTGCCGGCCCGGGACGACTTCGACCAGGCCGAGCTGGACCGGCAGTGGATCTCGGTGCGCGAGCGCCCGGAGCAGCTGTGCACCACGAAGGAACGTTCCGGCTGGCTGACCCTCCGCGCCGCCGGCGCCTCCCTCGACGAGCCCGACGCGGTGTTCGTCGGCCGCCGCCAGCAGCACCTCGCCTGCCGCGCCCGCACCCTGATCGACCCCACCGACGGCCGCGGCGGCCTGGCCGTCCGGCTGGACGAGGAGCACCACTACGAGATCGAAGCAGGCGGCGGCGAGGTGAAGGTCCTCGCCCGGGTCGGCTCGCTGCGGAGCGAGGTCGCCTCCGTGCCGGTGCCCACCGGAGCGGTGGTGCTCGGCCTGGAGATCGCCCCGGAGCCCCCGCGCGGCGCACGGACCGGACCGGACACCCTCTCCTTCGGCATCGAGGAGCCGGACGGCACCTTCACCGTGCTCGCCTCGCTCGGCGGCCGCTACCTGTCCACCGAGGTCGCCGGCGGCTTCACCGGCCGGGTCATCGGCATGTACGCCGCGGCCGGGACGGTCCACTTCGACCGGTTCGACTACGAAGCCATTCCGCTTCCCTGACCACCCGTCAGCTCTTCATCACTCCGCGCGAAAGGGACTACTCGTGAACGACGCACAGCAGACCGCACACCCGCGCAGCCGCCGACTCCGGTGGACGGCCGGCCTCGTGGTGGCCCTGGTCACCGCGGGCAGCCTCGCCGGCGGCACCGCGGTCGCCGCACCGGCCGACCACGCCAAGGACCGGCCCCGGCCGGTCCGGGTCCCGACCGACCCGATGGCCGCCGTGGCCCAGATGCAGCCCAGCTGGAACCTCGGCAACACCTTCGACGCCCTCCCCGACGAGACCTCCTGGGGCAACCCGCTCACCACCAAGGCCACCTTCGACGGCCTCAAGGCGCAGGGCTTCCGCAGCGTCCGCATCCCCGTCTCCTGGTACCCGCACCAGTCCGCCACCGCCCCCTACACCATCGACGCGGCGTGGATGGCGCGGGTCAAGCAGGTCGTCGACTGGGCCCTGGCGGACGGCCTCTACGTCGAGATCAACGTCCACCACGACTCCTGGCAGTGGATCGCGAACATGTCCGCCGACCACGACAACGTGCTGGCGCGGTTCGACGCGACCTGGCAGCAGATCGCCGCCGCCTTCAAGGACGAGCCGCGTGCGCTGCTGATGGAAAGCATCAACGAGCCGCAGTTCTCCAACGCGACCGACGCCCAGAAGACCCAGTACCTGCGGGAGCTCAACACCTCGTTCCACCGCATCGTCCGGGGCAGCGGCGGCCAGAACAAGGACCGCCTGCTCGTCCTGCCCTCGGAGGAGACCAACAACGCCCAGCACTGGCTCGACGACCTGTCGACCACGATGAACACGCTGCACGACCGCAACCTGGTCGCCACCGTGCACTACTACAGCTGGTACCCGTTCAGCGTGAACATCGCCAACGGCCCGACCTACGACGCCACGGCCCAGGCCGATTTGCACGACGGCTTCGCCCGGGTGCACAACACCTTCGTCGCCAAGGGCGTCCCCGTCTACCTCGGCGAGTTCGGCCTGCTCACCTCGCCCTACTCCGGCGTGGTCGAGCGCGGGGAGATGCTGAAGTACTTCGAGCACGTCAGCTACGAGGCGCGGGCCAACGGCATGACCACCGCCGTCTGGGATGCCGCCAACGACTTCCTGAACCGCTCCACCATGCAGTGGATGGTCCCCGAGATGAAGGCCCTGATCCAGACCTCCTGGCGGACCCGCTCGGGCACCGCCTCCTCCGACAACGTCTTCGTGCCGGCCTCCGGTGCCATCCCGGCGCAGACCATCACCCTGAACCCCAACGGGCTCTCGTTCGCGGGGTTGTGGCAGGGCGACACCCCGCTGACCCCGTCCCTCGACTACACCCTCAGCGGCGACCGGCTCACCCTGACCGCCGACGCCCTCACCCGGTTGGCGGGCGACCGCGCCACCGGCGTCAACGCCACCCTCGAGGTCCGCTACTCCAACGGCGTCCCGTGGAAGCTCTTCGTGCGCTCCTACGGCCAGGCAGTGCTGTCCGATGCCACCGGCACCATCGACGGGCTCACCATCCCGACCCGGTTCAACGGTTCCCTGATGGCCAACGTCGAGTCCACGTACGCCGACGGCACCGCCGCCGGCCCGGCCTCCTGGACCACCTACCAGTCCTTCGACAACTACCGCGCCGACTACGTCGCCGACACCACCACCGTCAAGGCCGACTTCCTCAAGTCGCTCAAGGACGACGCCCCCGTGACGCTCACCTTCCGCTTCTGGACCGGTGCCACCGTCACCTACCACCTCACCAAGTCCGGCACCACGGTCACCGGCACCGCCTCCTGACACACCACCAGGAGACCCCGGCGGGGCCGGGGTCTCCTGGTGTTCGAGGGGACGTCCGACCGAGGGCCGGAGGTCGTCGCGGTCGGCCCGGGCGCCGACCGGGTACGCGTCGGCGACCGTGTCGCCTCCACGCTCTTCCCGTCCTGGCAGGACGGCCCCTTCGCGGTCGAGCACCTCGCACAGCGCGGCGGCTCCCTGGACGGCCTGCTCACGGAGTTCGCGCTGCTCGACGCGGACTCCCTGGTGGCCGTCCCGGCGCACCTGTCGTACGAGGAGGCGGCGACCCTGCCGTGTGCGGCGGTCACGGCGTGGAACGCGCTCACCGGCGGCGGAGCGGGCCTTGGGCCCGGCCACACCGTCGTCGTACAGGGCTCCGGCGGTGTCTCCCTCTTCGCGCTCCAGTTCGCCAAGGCGCTGGGCGCGCGCGTGATCGCGACGACCAGCAGTCCCGCCAAGGCCGCGCGGCTGCGCGACCTCGGCGCGGACGAGGTCGTCGACTACTCAGCCACGCCCGACTGGGCCGCCGAGGTCCGCACGCTCACCAGCGGGCGGGGCGCCGACCACATCGTCGACGCCGCGGGCCTGCTCCGCGAGTCGGTCCGGGCCATCGCCATGACGGGCACGATCGCGTGCGTCGGTTTCGTCGGCGGAGCCGCCGTGCCCCTCGATCCCAGCGCCCTGTTCGCCTCCAACGCGACCGTCCGGACCGTCGCCGTCGGAAGCCGTGCGCAGTTCACCGCGATGAATGCCTTCATCGCAACGCACGGGCTGCGGCCGGTGATCGACCGTGTCTTCCCGTTCGACGCGGCCGTGGACGCCTACCGCTACTACATGACGGGCGGTCCGTTCGGAAAGATCGTCGTCAACCGCTCCGACACCTCCGCGCGGGTCGGGCGGCAGGGCTGACCGGCTGCAGGGCTGACGGTCGGTCAACACCCCGGTCGGCGAGGCGGCGTCAGGTCGGAGCGCCGATCGCCGGCGGGGTGGTCAGTCGACCGCGACGGTGTCCTGCGCGGCGCCGACGCGCCAGGCGCCGTGCTCCTTGACCAGGACGTCTAGCACCGTGGCGGTCGGGGGCTGGTCAGGGAACGGGGATCCGGTCCGGGGCCGGGGCCTGGACCGAGGTGGTGGGGCCGTGGCGCGGGGTGGGCCGCAGCGGCCACCAGAGGGTGCGGCCCAGGAGGGCGGCCACGGCGGGGACCAGGACCAGCGAGAGGACGACGGCGGAGAGCAGGATGCCGAGCGTCAGCGCGAAGGCGACCTGCTCGCTGCCCGGGGTGGTCGCGAGGGTGGCGAAGGAGCCGGCCAGCACCAGGCCCGCCGTGGCGATCGCCGGGGCGGTGTGGCGGACGGCTCGGGCCACCGCGCCGCGGACCGGCCCGGGGTGCTGCGTCTCCTCGCGGATCCGGTCGGTGATGAGGATGTTGTAGTCGGTGCCCAGGGCCACGACGAACAGGAACAGCACCAGCGGGAGGGTGAAGCTGACACCGGGCTTGTCCAGCAGGTGCTGGAACACCAGGGTCGAGGCGCCGAGGGTGGCGGCGAAGCCGAGCCCGACGGAGAGCATCAGCACCACCGGGGCGAGCAGGCTGCGCAGGAGCAGCAGCAGGATCAGGGCGATCAGGGCGGCCGCGACCGGGAAGACGATGGTCAGGTCGTGGTCGACGGCGCGGGAGATGTCGGCGAAGATCGCCGCCGTGCCGCCCACGTGGGCGCTCGTCCCGGCCGGGGTGTGCGCGGTCACCGCGGCGCGGACCGGGCCGGAGGCCAGGTCGCGGGCCCGCTGGCTCTGCGGCTCGGCGGTCAGGAAGAGGTCGATCCGGGCGGCCCGGTGGTCCGCGTTCAGGACGGTGCCGCCCACCTGGCCGACGCCCTCGACCTGGCCGAGCGCACGGGAGAGGCCCTCGAGCCGGCGGGCGTCCAGGGTGGCGCCGTCGGTGGCGGTGACGTAGACGCTGGTCGGGTCGGACACGCCGGCCGGCAGCGCGCGGGAGATCTCCGTGGCGGTCACGGCCGCCGGCGTCCCGGAGCCGCCGCCCTGCCCGTAGTCCATCCGGATCCCGGCCATCCCCGCGGCCAGGGCGCCGAGCAGCACGACGGAGGCGCCGAGCATCGCCAGCGGACGGCGGGCGACCAGGGCGCCGTAGCGGGCGGCGACGCCTTCGCGCGGTTCCCGGCGCAGGCTGCGGGAGGGCCAGAACATCCGGCGGCCGCAGGCGGCGAGCAGGGCCGGCATCAGGGTGAGGCTGCCCAGCAGCATGACCAGGACGGCGACGGCGATGGCCGGGCCGAGCGACCGGAACTGGCCGAAGCTCGCGACGCCCAGCGTCGCGAAGGCGGCCACGATGGTCAGCGCCGCCGAGGTGATCGCCGTGCCGACCCGGCCGGACACCTCGGCGGCGGCCTCGCGGGCGGGCTGGTCGGGCCGGGCCCGCAGCTGCTCGCGGAACCGGAAGAGCAGGAACAGCAGGTAGTCGATCCCGATGCCGAGCAGCACCACGGCGATCAGACCCGGGGTGGAGGCGTCCAGCTTGAGTCGGGTGAGCGCCGCGGCGCCGGCCACGGCCCCGTTGGCCGCGCCGCTGATCATGGCGACGGCGAGCAACGGCAGCAGCGCGGCGAGCACGCTGCGGAACACCAGGACGTTGAGCAGCACGATCAGGCCCATCACCAGGGCGCCGCCGATCGTCGTGGCGGTCCGGTTGGCGTCGGCGGTGTCGGCGGCCTCGGCCAGGCCGCCGGTGAAGCCGGTGCGCATCCCGGCCTCGCCGAACTGCGCGCGGGCACCGTCCCGGAAGGCGCGGTAGACGCTCTGGACGCCTTGGTCCGTGGCGTTCCCGGTCAGCTCGGCGGAGAGCAGTTCGAAGCTCCGGTCGGGGGCGACCATCGCCGGCGCGACCCGGGGGGTCTGGGAGTGGTCGGGCACCAGGAACTCCGGCTCGTCCTCCTTCCGGGGCATGACCACCCGGCGCTGCCCGAGCTTCGCCGCCTCCGCCTCGATCCGCTGCTGGTCGGCGGGGGTGAGGGCCTTGCCGTCGGTGCGGGCGACCAGCACCGTCACCGTGCTGGCGTCGGGCTTCACCCCGAACTGCTCCTCGGCGATCCGCAGCGCCGCGGCCGAGTCGTAGCTGCTGGGCAGGAAGTCGCCACTCTGCGACTGGGTGACGCGGGAGATCAGCATCGGGCTCAGCACGCCCAGCCCGATGCCCAGCACCACCCAGAGGGCGATCACCTTCCAGGCGTGTCTGGTGGAAAATCGGGTCAGTGCGCGGATCACGGTGTCCTCCGGCTGATGGACGCGAACGTCGGCTTCGGTACCGGGGGTTCCCGGCCGGTTTCCAGACCATCAGGTGAGAGGGGTGCCGGGCGTCCGGGCAGCGGACGATCCGGGGTCGGGGCCCCGCTCCCCCGGCCGGCCCGGAACCAGGACCGTGGTCCTGGTTCCGGGCCGGTCGCTCTCGGCCGCGGGGACCACGCCCGGCCCGGCGGGGCGATGCCAGAATGGGGGCATCATGGCTGATCAGCCCGGGAGGACCGAGATGAACGGGCGTCAGCGCCCCGGAGCGGACGCGGCAGCGCCGCCGAGCCGGACGGACGACGGCACGCCGAGCCGGACGGACGGCGGCGCGCCGGGACGGACGGACGGCAGCCCGTGGAGTCAACCCGACGCCTTGGTGGCCGTCACCGCCGGCGTGCTCGACCTGGTCGCCTACCTGCTCGTCAACCAGGTGGACGGCAGCCGCGGCGTCACCGCGTCGGGCTTCGTCCTCATCGTCCTGTCGAGCCTGCCCCTGCTCGCCCGGCGGCATCGTCCGGCGCTGGTGCTCTACGCCGTCCTGGTCCTCGAAGCGCTGATCAACGTGGTGGCTCCGATGGGCATCCACTACGGGGCCGTCCTGACGGTGGCCGTCTACTCGGCCGCCCGGCGCTGCTCCGCGCCCGTCACGGCGGCCGCCGGCGTGGTGACGGCGGTGACCACGATGCTGAGCCAGAGCCGGTTCGGCGCGCTGTCCTGGGAGGAGGTCCTCGCCCCCGTCCTCTCCACCGCGCTCGTGGCCGGCGCCGGCGCCGCGGTCTCCCGCTGGCAACGGCAGGTGGCCGCCAATCGCCAACTGCTGGCCGACCGCGCGGTCGCCGAGGAACGCCGCCGCATCGCCCGGGAGTTGCACGACATCGTGGCCCACCACATCACCACCATGCAGCTGATGGCCGGTGGCGCCCGGGCCAACCTCGGCAACCAGGAGGTGGTCCGGGACGCCCTGGTCACCCTGGAGTCCTCCGGACGGCTTGCACTGCGCGAGATGCGCCAGCTGCTGAACGTCCTGCGGGCCGGCGACGAACCGGACACCGTCCCGCCGTCGCCGCAGCCCGGGACGGAGGACCTCGAACGGCTGGTGGAGGATTCCCGCCGGGCCGGGCTGCCCACCGACCTCGACATCCGCGGCCCCCGGGTGCCGCTGCCGCCGACCGTCGGCCTGACCGTGTTCCGCATCGTCCAGGAGGCCCTCACCAACGCCCGCAAGTACGCGGGGCCGGCCAGCGCGACGGTCCGGCTGACGTACCGGGCGGACGGGATCACCGTCGAGGTGCGGGACGACGGCCTGGGCGTCACGCCCCAGGACGCCGGGCCGTCGGCCGGGGACCGCGGCGGGTACGGCCTGATCGGCATGCGCGAACGCGTCGCCCTGCACGGCGGCACGCTGGCCACCGGGCCCCGGCCGGACGGCGGCTTCGCCGTGCTGGCCGACCTGCCACTGGCCGCGGACGAGACCGCCGAGGCGGCCGTCCAGCACGGGAGGGTGGCCCGATGACCGCAACGACCACCGAGACGCCGACGACGATCCGGGTCCTGCTGGTGGACGACCAGCCGCTGGTCCGGCGCGGGCTGTTCCTGATCCTCTCGCCGGACCCGTCCTTCGAGGTGGTGGGCGAGGCCGAGGACGGCGAGCAGGCCGTCGCGCTCGCCCACCGGCTACGACCCGACGTCGTGGTGATGGACATCCGGATGCCGGTCCTGGACGGTGTCGACGCGACCGAGGTGCTGGCCCGCACCGTGCCCTCATGCAAGGTCCTCGCGCTCAGCACCTTCGACATGGACGAGTACGTGGTGGCCGCGCTGCGGGCCGGTGCCCACGGGTTCCTGCCCAAGGACGTCTCACCGGAGGACCTCGCCACGGCGATCCGCACCGTGCACGCCGGGGAGGCGGCGGTCGCCCCGCGCCTGCTCACCCGACTGATCTCCACCTACGTCCGGGCGCCCCTCGACAGCCCCCCGCCGCCCGCCGTCGCGACGGGGGATCTCACGCCGCGCGAGGTGGAAGTGTGGCGGCTGATGGCGACCGGCCTGGACAACTCCGGGATCGCCCGGGCGATGGACATCAGCAGCTCCACGGTGAAGAACCACATCACCAGCATCTTCGGCAAGCTCGACGTCCGGGACCGCGCCCAGGCGGTCATCGCGGCCTACGAGTCCGGCCTGGTCACCGCCCGTACGGGCAGCGATTGATGTCCTTGACGCGGACGCCGGAGACATCGCCGATGCGGGCGGCGGCGCAGCCGGCGAAGCGGACGATGTGACCCCAGCCGCAGTGGTGGTTGTGGGAGCGCTCGACCAGCGCGTTGGCGAGTTCGTCGAGTGCGTCCTCGGCTGCCGCGAGCCCTGAGCAGCGTGGCGATCCCGCAGTATGCCGTCATCATGACGGATCGTCGACCGTGTCCGAGCCACCTGCGGGCCCCGGTCCCCGTGGCGTCCTTCCCCCGGTTGTGGGTAGCGACCATACTCGACACTCGTGGACTCGGTGAGGCGGCAGACGCTCGACCGGGAACTGGCGCACGCGATGCGGACCGGGCCGTTCTCGGCGCTGCTGCACCTCGCGATCGAGGCCAGCGCCCTGACTCTGGATGAGTTGCAGTACCGGCTGACGGCCCACGGAGCCCGCGTATCGGTCTCGACCCTCAGTTACTGGCGCAGGGGGCGGAGCCGTCCGGAGCGGCCCGAATCGCTGCGCGCCGTCCATCTGCTGGAGAAGATACTCGACTTGCCCGAGTACGCCCTGACGGCTCAGCTCGGACCGCAGCGCCCTCGCGGCCGCTGGCTGACCCATCCCGCCGGCGGACTGGACCTGTCGGCGGCCTACGGCGGCGGTCCCGAGTTCGACGCGCTGCTGAACGACGTCGAGACCCCCGTCCACAACGGCCTGACCCGCCTGAGTGTCCACGACCTCTACTCCGTCGGGCCGACCCGCGAAGAGGTCGGTCTGACGACGCGCGCGGTGCTGCGCGCGCATGCGAACCGGATCTCCCGGTTCACGGTCACCTACCGGCAGGAGGATCCCGCCGCTCG
Organism: Kitasatospora sp. NPDC049285; assembly: GCF_040678815.1. Taxonomy (NCBI): domain Bacteria; kingdom Bacillati; phylum Actinomycetota; class Actinomycetes; order Kitasatosporales; family Streptomycetaceae; genus Kitasatospora; species Kitasatospora sp. NPDC049285. The sequence continues at coordinate 17,673 of NZ_JBFAQR010000017.1, forward strand.
GGCGCCTCGGCTGCGCGCTGTTCGCGGCTGCAGGGTCGGGCGGGTCCGGGCCGACGCCACGGCCGGCTTCCTGGTCGCCGAACTGGTGCTGGACCGGGTGCTGGACCGCGGCGACACGGCGGTCGTCGAATACGAGGCCTCGGACATGGCCTTCGGCGAGGTGGACTACTACTACCGCGTGTTCCCGGCGCCGGTGGGCGAGTACGTGCTGCAGGTACAGTTCGACCCCGCGGCGGTTCCGGCCCGCTGCTGGCGCTATGAGCGCAGCGTGGTCCGCGCGCCGGACCAGCGGGTACGGGAGGTGTGGGTCGGCGGGACCCAGTTGGCCCATGTGGTCGCCCTGGACGTGTCGCCGAGCGTGCTGGGAATGCGTTGGGAGTGGGACTGAGCCGACCGGACCGGACCGGACCGGGATGGAGCGCGGAGGCCGCCGGGCCCGGGACGGATCCGGGGCCCGGCGGCACGTTCCGGTGTCCGTGACGCGTTCAGCCCGACCGGCGCGCTGAGCCCGGACCGGTCAGAACACCTGGTAGGTGAAGGTCGTCGTGCCCGTGCCACCCCCGCTGTCGGTCGCGGTGACAGCCACCTGGAAGGCGCCGCCCGCGGTCGGGGTGCCGGAGATGCGGCCGCCCGGGGTGATCGAGACGCCGGGCGGCAGGCCGGTGGCGGTGAACGTCAGCGGCAGCCCGGCGCTGTCGCCGGCGCTGATCTGGATGACGGGGCCGTAGTACCTGGAGGCGTACTGGGTACCGGGGTTGTTCACGGTGACGGTGCCGCCCCCGCCGGTCCCGGTGACGGTCAGGGTGTAGGTCGTCGAGTGGGCGGTGCTCCCGGCGGTGCCGGTGACCGTCACCGAGTAGCTGCCGGCCGGCGTCGTCGCGCCGGTGCCGATGGTCAGGGTGGAACTGCTGCCGGCGGTGACCGAGGCCGGGTTGAAGGTCGCGTTCGCGCCGGAGGGCAGACCGCTGACGGACAGTTGGACGCTGACCGCGGAGCCCGAGGTGACCGCGGTGGAGACCGCGGACGTGACCGACTTGCCCTGGGCGGCGCTGCCGGAGGCCGGAGTGAGCGACACCGAGAAGTCGTCGGCCGGCGGCGGCGGGGGGGCTCCCGGCCTTGAAGGCGTCGGTGCCGGTCGGGGTGCCGAGCCCGGTCGGGCCGTCCCAGCCGGTGCCTGCGGTGCATATCGGTGCGCCACAGGGCCCGTTGGTGCCGGAGGTGACGTCGTTGAACTTGTCGGTGTGCGAGTAGGGGTAGGCGACCGGGTTGTCGCTCGCGCCCGGGACGCCGGCGAGGGCCCAGATCGACGAGATCACCGGCGTCGCGAGGCTGGTGCCGCCGTACTGGAGCCAGCCGGACTGGCCGTAGCTGTCGTAGATCGCCAGACCCGTGTTCGGGTCGGCGACCGCCGACACGTCCGAGGTCGCGCGCTTGGCGCAGGAGGTGTTCACGCCCTGCTGGTAGGCGGGCTTGGCGAAGCTGCCCGAGCAGCCGCTGCCGGTGCCGAGCGCGCCGGCCGTACTGCTGCCCCACACCGTCTCGGTCCAGCCGCGGGTGCTGTTCGCCTTCCGCAGCGAGGTGTCGCCGATGGCGACGACGGTGGGCGAGCTCGCCGGGTACTGGGTGTTGGCGCCCGACTTGCTGCCGTAGTCGCCGGTCGCCGCGGCGATCACCACGCCGGGGTGGTTGTAGTGGGCGTCGATGCCCGACGGGAGGTCAGACTCGGAGTCGGAGTAGCTGTTGGAGACGAACTTGGCACCGAGTTGCACGGCCTCGTCGACGGCCGCGCCGAGGTTGGTGTCGAGGTTGCTGTCGGCCTCGACCAGCAGGATGTGGCAGCCGGGGCAGGCCGCGCTGACCGCGTCGAGGTCGAGGGTGATCTCGGTGCCCCACCCGGTGTCGCCCTTGGGGTAGGCGGTCCCGCCCCGCTGGTCGACCTTCTTGAAGCAGCCGTTGGCGGTGGTACACGCCGACAGCCCGTACTGGGACCGGTAAGTGGCCAGGTCCGACTCGGCGTTCGGATCGTCGTAGGCGTCGACGATGGCGACGGTCTGGCCGCTGCCGGGGTTGGTGCCGAGGCCGTACGCGGACTGTATGTCGGCGGGGCCGTAGCCGTTGGGCACGGCGGGCTGGGCGGTACCGGACGCCGCAGCGCCGACCAGCTGTAACGCGTTGCAGTGGGCGTGCCCGGCCTGCACCGTCGCACAGGAGGCCGGGACCAGTCGGGGCGCGGGCGCGGCCGCGGCCGACCCGGTTTGGGCCGCCGCTCCGGCCGCGGTCAGGACGATGACCACCGCGCCGATGGGGAGGATGCGTCGCACTAAGAACTCCTGTTCGCTGGCTTCATCGCGGGGCGCTTCGCGGGCGCCGCCGTGGGGGTAAGGGCAGCGTCGAGGCTCAACGCCCTGATGAGAAGGCTGTTTCACAGGCGTGCGGCGGTTCGCCTGTCAAAACTGTGGAAGGGGCCGAATACTTCGAAACGACCGGAGTGGTCACCCCCCGGCTTTGCGGGGATGGCGGTGCCGAGCACCGTCAACTGCTGCATCACCGGGGGAACTCGGGGGACCTCTGCGCTTCGTCAGGCCGGAGCGGGCCGGGTTTTCGTGGTTCTGTCCCGCGGGGAGGTGTCTCCGGCCGCGCAGGCCCCTAGCTCGGCCCGCGCGCGGCAGCGGTGTGACGGGCGAACAGCACTGACGCCCGATCAGAGCCGGGCAGGAGAGGGCCCGGTCGTGCGCAACGCGGGCATCGCACGCCGCGCAGGCGAGTGCGGACGGCAGCTGCGCCGAGGTGCCGGCACTCCCGGTCCCGGAACGGCAGCCAAGCCCAGGCGCATCGCGGAACTCTCGCTCGCCCCAGAGGCCCATGACGCCGCACGCCCACCTCACGGCCACCTGCCTTCACGGCGGCCCGACCCGAGATCACCGCACTCGAACCGGCACCAGGCAGGAGCAGCAGCGCGGCGTCCGCTCAACTCGCCTTCCGGTCAATCGGATTGATCCATTCAGCCCCCGGAGACCTCCCCGTTTACACGCACTTGACGGCCCGTTACTTTGAGGCGTGGGAGCGCTCCCAAATTGGTGCTCACACATGGCATGAGCATGGCTTTTCCCCAGTCAGACGGCCTGCCCGGCCGGGACGGGACGGGCGGGCCCCCTCCACCAAGGTGGTGAAAGTTTCGTGTCACGACGCAAGTTCTCCTCGGTCGTCGCGGCCCTCGCGACCGCGGCCGCGACGATCTTCGCGCTGCTGCTCGGACTGTCCCCGGCGCACGCGCACGGTGTGGCGATGGTGCCGGGTTCGCGGACGTACCTGTGCTACCAGGACGCGCTCACCGGGACCGGTGCGCTGACGCCGACCAACCCGGCCTGCCAGGCTGCCGTTGCGCAGAGCGGGACGACCCCGCTCTACAACTGGTTCGCCGTGCTGGACTCCAACGCGAACGGGCGGGGCCAGGGCTACGTCCCGGACGGCACCCTGTGCAGCGCCGGCAACAAGTCGCCGTACGACTTCTCCGCGTACAACGCGGCGCGGGACGACTGGCCCAAGACGCACCTCACCTCCGGTGCCGCGATCGAGGTCGACTACTCCAACTGGGCTGCGCACCCCGGTGAGTTCCGGGTCTACCTGACCAAGCAGGGCTGGTCCCCCACGACTCCGCTGGCCTGGGCCGACCTGAGCCTGCTCACCACCGTCGCCAACCCGCCGCAGGTGGGCACCCCCGGGGTCGACGGCGGTCACTACTACTGGAACCTGAGCCTCCCGTCGGGCCGGAGCGGCGCCGCCGAGATGCTCATCCAGTGGGTGCGCTCGGACAGCCAGGAGAACTTCTTCTCCTGCTCCGACCTCGTCTTCGACGGTGGCAAGGGCGAGGTGACCGGCATCCACCTGCCGACCTCCTCGTCCTCCCCGACCGCCACTCCGACGGCGACGCCCACCGCCACCCCGACGACAAGGCCCACCGCCACCCCGACGGCAACGCCGACGCCGACCAGCACGATGCCGAGCAGCGGCTGCATGGCGACGTACAGCGTCGTCGGCACCTGGAGCGGGGGCTTCCAGGCCTCGGTCGAGGTGATGAACCACAACTCCTCGCCGATCAGCTCCTGGACGCTGAAGTGGCAGACGGGACCCGGCACCACGATCACCAACCTCTGGAACGGCACGCTGACCGCCGCCGGCAGCGACGTGACAGTGAAGAACGCGGCCTACAACGGCACCATCGCCGCGAACTCCAGCACCACCCTCGGCTTCACCGCCAACTCCACCGGCAACAACTTCCCGACCGGCTCCCTCTCCTGCACCGCCTCGTGACCCTCGCGCCGCGGGCCGGGAGCGCCGCACGCGGCGGCACCCCCGGCCCGGGGCCCGTACCACCCACAGACACGCACCCGATGACGTAAGGAGGTTCGGCATGGTGCGAAGTGACGCGGGAGCGCACGGCGGCCGACGGATGGTGTTCGCCGTGCTCGCCGTGCTCGCGGTGGTCCTCGGCTTGCTGGCCGGGTTCGGTCAGCGTCCGGCCTGGGGCACGGGCAGCGCGGCTGCGGCCTGCCAGGTGGCGTGGACGACCAACGAATGGAGCGGCGGGTTCACAGCGCAGGCATCGGTCACCAACTCAGGCCCTGCCGTGAGTAGTTGGAAGCTGACCTGGACGTTCGCCGCGGGCCAGCAGGTGACCTCGGCCTGGAACGCGCAGGTGAGCCAGAGCGGCACGAGCGTGACGGCGAGCAGCCTGAGCTACAACGGGACCGTGGCCGGCGGAGGTTCGGTGGCCTTCGGGCTGCAGGGCACCTGGTCGGGCAGCGACCCCGTCCCCACCGACTTCGCCTTCAACGGCGCGTCCTGCCAGGGCGGTTCGGGCACCACGTCCCCGACGCCCACCCCGACACCGACACCGACACCGACACCGACACCGACACCCACGCCCTCACCCACGCCCACGCCCACCCCCACCGGCACTGGGGGCACCGGCTGCGCCGGGGCCGTGGTGTGCTCGGGCTTCGAGGACCAGAGCGGCAGCAGCCTGACCGGTGACTGGGCCGTCGCCGCGCCCGACTGCTCGGGCGCCGGGGCGGTGACCGTCGACACCTCGGTCGCCCACGGCGGCGGCCGCTCGCTGCGGGTCAACGGCCAGGCCGGCTACTGCAATCACGTGTTCGCGGCGACGACCAGGAGCATCTCCGCCGTCGGCCCCGTGGTCCACGTCCGGTACTGGGTCCGCCACACCACCGCGCTGCCGCCCGACCACGTCGCCATGGTCACGATGGAGGACGCGAACGACGGCCACAAGCACCTGCGGCTGGGCGGGCAGAACGGCGCCCTGCAGTGGAACCGCGAGTCCGACGACGCCACGCTGCCCGCGCAGAGTCCGGTCGGCGTCGCGCAGAGCGTGCCGCTGCCGGTGAACCAGTGGGTCTGCGTCCGCTTCGCCGTGGACACCACCAAGCAGTCCATGGACACCTGGTTGAACGACCAGCAGGTGCCCGGACTGCACGACGACGGCGTCCCCACCGCGGACATCGACCAGCAGTGGCTCAGCCGCACCACCGCTCCGCGGCCGGTCACCCTGGACCTCGGCTGGGAGGCCTACGGCAACGGCGCCGACACGCTCTGGTACGACGACGTGGCCCTGGGTTCCTCGCCGATCGCCTGCTGAACCACGGGGGGACGCCGGGCTGGGAGAGGTCAGCCGACCCTGGTGAAGGACCAGGTCTGGAGGGAGGTTCCGGTGTTGGTCTGCTGGGTCAGGGTCGACCCGTTGGCGGTGCCGGAGGAGGTGAGGACGAGTCCGCTCGCCTTGTTGACCAGGGCGTAGGACGAGCCGCTCGGGACGATCGACCAGTGCTGGTTGGCGTTTCCGGTGCAGGTCCACTGGACGATCTTCGAGCCGGGAGCGGTGGAGCCGCCGGAGTCGTCGGCGCACAGGCCGGAGAGCAGGTTCCTGATCTCGAAGGAGCCGTCGCCGGACTGCGTGAAGGTCCAGCGCTGGTTGGTGCCGGTGTGGGTGCCCCAGACGATCAACTGGGTGCCGGGGGTGGTGGAGGACCCGGGGTCGTCCACCGCCACGCCGCCCTGGAGGATCTGGTAGACGCCGCCGGAGACGACGCCTCCGCCGCTGCCCGCGGGGTTCACGGTGAGGGTGAACGGCACGCTGTGGGCGGCGGACGCGCTCGTCCCGGTGACCGTCGCGGTGGCGGTGCCGAGCGTCGCGGTGGACGCCGCCTGCAGGGTCATCGTCGAGCTGCCGCCCGCGGTGACGGTCGCCGGGCTGAAGGAGGCGGTGACCCCGGCCGGCAGGCCGGTCGCGGACAGGGTCACGGTCTCGGCGCTGCCGGTGAGCAGCGTGGTGGAGACGGTCGCGGTGGTGGTGGCGCTCCGGTTGACCGTCCCGGCGAACGGGCTGTCGGTGAGCGAGAAGTCGTTGGCGGGTGCCTGGCCGCTGGTGAAGATCTCGTTGTACGGGGTGGCCCACTTGTCGTTGTTGGTCATGGTGGCGGTCAGGCCGAGGGCGCCCTCGACGGTCCGCGCGGTGCTGTAGTGGTCGTAACGGTTGCCGTCCTGGTAGCCGGCTTTGACGGTGCCTTGGGAGCCGATGGCCAGGGTCAGCACCTGGTTGGTCTGGCCGGGGCCGAAGGTGCCGTAGCCGCCCGCGCCGTCCTCGTCGAAGGTGAGCAGCAGCAGGGACTTCTGCTGGGTCCAGGCCGGCGAGTTGAACAGGGTGGGCAGGGTCTGGCTGAGCCAGGTGTCACCCGCGCCGATGCCGCAGTCCTCCATGTCGTAGCAGGAGTCGGGGTCGAACCAGACGAAGGCGGGGGTGGTGGCGGTGGCGGCGAGGTCGGTGGTGAGCAGTTGCGGCAGCGGCTGCCAGTGGGCCTGGCAGTAGGTGGTGTCGTTCTTCATCCTGGCCGCGTAGTAGAACGGCACGTCGTCGGGGGCGTACTCGCCGCTGCTGGTGGTCTGGCAGTTGGCGGTCTGGGTCTGGGTGTACTGCTTCCAGCTCTTGCCGGCGGCGTCGAGGTTGTCGCCCAGCCCGTTGTTGGTCGCGGTGCACGCCGGGTCGGTGATGCAGTTGGCGTTGCCGGTCTTGAAGCTGCGGCCGTAGGAGTTGCCGAAGGCGATCTGCTCGTAGTTCGGGTCCGAGTTGTGGGTGCCGGCGTAGTAGTTGGTCATCAGCGCGCCCTTGGGCAGCAGGGTGCCGTTGACGTACGGGGCCGCGCTGTTGCCGATGATGCCGGCGCCGCCGTCGAGGGTGTTCGAGGTGGCGGAGTAGTTGTTGTTCTCCATCATCACGACGAAGACGTGGTCGTAGGCGGGCACGGTGCTCGCCGGGACGGCGAGGGTGGGTGCGGTGACCGCCGTGTCGAGGGTGAGGGAGAGGTCGTCGGCCATCGCGCCGCTGTTCTGACCGCTGGTCAGGGTGAGGTCGACCGTGGTGAGGACGGACCTGGTGCCCGCCGGGAGCGAGGCGGTGGCGGTGCGCTGGAGGAACTTGGTGGTGTTGGCGCGGTCGGCGGCGGTGACCGGTCCGATGGCGGAGGTGCCGAGGGTCGCGCCGGAGGCGTTCCGGTAGGTGAGGGTGACGGTGGCCGCGTCGGCGGAGGTGGTGAGGCCGCCGAGCCAGCCGGAGAGGGTGGAGTGCACGCCGCCGGCGTCGATGGCGGCCGCTGCCGAGGAGACGTCGGTGCTCTGGGTCATCCGGGAGGTGCCGCGCGCACCGCCCTGGAAGTAGGCGCCGCCCTTGGTCGGCGAGCCGGGGGTGCCGGTCGCGGCGCCGATGGGGACGCCGTAGCAGTTGATCACCGGGTCGGCGAGGGTGATCTGCCACGCGGGGACGGTGGTCTCCTCCCAGCCGCCGGGGCTGCACTGGGAGGTCTCGGCGTCGCCGTTGAGCAGCAGGTTGGCGCTGGTGGTGGCGTGGGCGGTCGCCGGGAGTCCGACGATCACCGCCGTCGCGGCGAGCGCGGCGCAGGCGAGTGACCGCAGCGCGCGGTGGCGCGGCGGGGAGACGTTCTGGCGCAAGGGGGGTCCTCCGGAGTGGGGCCGGGCCGGGCGGCTCGGACTGTCCGGTAGTCAATCGGCAAGTTGTATGGACAAGTGGTCGCGCATCTTAACTGCACGTAAATCCACATGAACAAACATAGTCAAACATCGGCATGGCGGAGGATGGCACCTGTCCACCGAGCCGTCGACACCGGGCCGGACGCACTCGATTGTTGATTGCGCGAACACGGAATTCGCGCCCGGTGCTATGTCGCACTTCATGGTGTCGACGACCGAAAGCGCTGCGGGCGCATCCAAAACCCGTGCCACGATGGGACTTTGGGCTCGACTGTCGACGGGAAGATCACGACCTCGCAACAACCTGGACCGAACGGCCTCGCACGCCTCAGGCGCCCGTAGGTTTGCGCAAACATCTGAGCCGCACCTCGAATCGCCTTCCCCAGGGAGACTCCTGTGCACCTTCCCCGTTCCCTTCGCACCCCGCTGGCGGTCGCGGTGGCCGCGGCCTCCGCGCTGCCCCTCGTGGTGGCGGCGCAGGCCGAGGCCGCGCCCGCCGCCGGTTCCGCCGCCGTCTCCGTGAAGCGCCACAAGACGCTGGTGATCGGCATCGACGGTGCCACCTTCGCGAAGTTCGACAAGGCGCGGATGCCCGTCGTCAAGGGCCTGATGGCGGACGGCATGACCGCGACCAGCAACCTGTACGCGGCTCCGATGGCGCCCACGCTGTCCGGCCCGCTGCGCGGCTCGCTGCAGAGCGCCGTCGACGAGACCGCGCTGCCGTCCACGCTGAAGGGGTGGACGCACACGGCGCCGACCGGCTGGAGCATCGACAACTCGGCGATGCCGTCCGGCGGGGTGAGCGAGTGGCGGGGCTGGGCGTTCGCGACCGACGAGTTCTGGAGCAACACCGACCTCGGCCAGGGGCGGGAGGGCAACGTGCGCGCCCGTGACGTCTTCGCCGTCGCGGACTCCGACGAGTGGGACGACAAGGCGCACGGCGCCGGGCCGTTCGACTCCACGCTGATCAGCCCGGCGTTCCCGGTGACCGGCGGGGCGCCCGCGACGGTCTCGTACGTGACCGACTACCGGGTGGACGGCCCGCAGACCGGCGAGGTGTCGGTCTCCTTCGACGGCGGCGCCCCGCAGCTGCTGAAGTCCTACGGCGCGGACCTGAACGGCGTCGAGTCGCTGCCCGTCGCCGTGCCCGCCGGTGCCTCCACCGCCCGGCTCCGGTTCCGCTACACCGGCACCAACAGCTCCTTCTGGACGGTCGACCAGGTCACCGTCTCCCCGTGATCCGGCGCCGCGCTCCCCTCCCGCTTCCGCCCGCCCGGGCGGCTGTCCCGACGCTCAAGGAGTTCCCTTCCCGATGAGATCCCTCCGATCGGGGCGCTGTCTCGCCTTCCTCGGCAGCCTCGCCCTCGCCCTGCCCCTGTTGTACGCACCGACCGCCGCGGCGGTCACCACGGCACCCGCGGTCGTCCCGCAGCCGGTCTCCGAAACCGCCGTCACCGGCAGCGGCTTCACCCTCACCGCGCAGACCCCCGTCGACGTGGTGGGCACCGACGCCGACGCCACCGCCGTCGGCGGCTACCTGGCCGGGCTGCTCGCACCCGCCACCGGTTTCACCCTTCCGGTCGTCAACTCGGCGCAGCCGCAGGCCCAGGCGATCGTGCTGGACCCCACCGGCCCGGTCGGCCTGGGGTCCGAGGGCTACACGCTGACCTCCGGCAGCGGGGGCGTCACCGTGACCGCGCACGGCGCGGAGGGCCTGTTCCGCGGCGTCCAGACCCTGCGTCAACTCCTGCCCGCCGCCGCGGAGTCGCCCACCGTCAAGCCGGGCCCGTGGACGGTCGCGCCGGTGCAGATCTCGGACTCGCCCCGGTACGGCTACCGCGGCGTGATGCTGGACGTGGCCCGCCGGTTCTTCCCCGTCGCGCAGGTCAAGCGGTACATCGACGAGGCCGCCGCGTACAAGGTCAACATGCTCCACCTGCACCTGACCGACGACCAGGGCTGGCGGATCGCCGTCGGCGCGATCCCGAGCCTGACCACCGTCGGCGCGAGCACCCAGAGCGGCTTCACCGGCGGCACCTCCTGGTACTACACGGCGGCCGACTACCAGGACATCGTGGCGTACGCCAAGTCCCGGTACATGACGGTGGTCCCCGAGATCGACGGCCCCGGCCACAGCTGGGCCGCGCTGGCCTCGGTGCCGAACCTCAACTGCAACGACACCGCGCCGCAGCCGTACTCGGGCTTCGACGTGGGCATCAGCCTGTACTGCCTGAGCGACGCCCAGCACACCGCCAACGTCAGCACCTTCCTCACCACGGTGATCGGCGCGTTGGCGGCGCTCACCCCGGGCCCGTACCTCCACGTCGGCGGTGACGAGACCCCGCAGGCCACCACCTCCCAGTACGCCTCGTACGTCTCGGCGGCCACCGCCGCGGTCGGCGCGAACGGCAAGACGGTGATGGGCTGGCACCAGTTGGGCCAGGCCGCCGTCCCCGCGAACAGCGTGATGCAGTTCTGGGGCGACGCCGCCGACCGGGCCTCGGTCGGCACCAAGAGCGAGACCAAGAGCATCAGCGCGGTCCGCAACGCCGTCGCCCAGGGCGCCAGGTTCGTGATGTCGCCGTCCGACCACGCGTACCTCGACATGAAGTACGACTCCGCCACGCCGTACGGGCTGAGCTGGGAGGGCTACGTCCCGGTCCAGAAGGCGTACGACTGGGACCCGACCACCAGCACCGCCAAGACGAGCGGCACCGGATCCGTCGTCCCGGCCGGCCAGATCGCGGGCGTGGAAGCCGCGCTGTGGGCCGACCGCGCCTACGCCGGCAGCACCAGCCTGCCGACCTCCACCAGCCAGTTCCCGCAGCCCTCGGTGTACGCGGACTACATGAGCTACCCGCGCCTGCCCGCCGTCGCCGAGATCGGCTGGTCGCCGCAGGCCACCCACGACTGGACCGGCTTCCAGCAGCGCCTCGCCGCGCAGGGCCCGCGCTGGGACGCCGCCGGCATCGGCTACTACGCCGCCCCGGACGTCCCCTGGCCCGCGCCCTCCGGCGGCCTGAACGGCGTGCACACCCTCACCACCGGCGGCCAGGCCCTGGAGGTCCCCGGCAGCTCGACCACCCCCGGCACCCACCTCGACACCTGGACCCCGCTCGGCAACGGCAACCAGAAGTGGACCTTCACCCAGCAGTCCGACGGCTCGTACACCCTCGTCAACGGCACCTCGGGGCTCTGCGCCGACGTCGACGCGGGCTCGACCTCGCCGGGTGCCGCGATCATCCAGTGGACCTGCACCGGCAACACCAACCAGCGCTGGCGCGTCACCGCGCTCACCGGCGGCGGATACACCGTCGCCTCGGTCAAGAGCGGCCTGCTGCTCACCACCGCCTCCACCGCCAACGGCGCCCAGGTGACCCAGCAGACCGACACCGGCTCGGCGCTCCAGCACTGGACCGTCGGCTAGGGGTTGGCTTCGGATCACGTCGGATCGGCGGGCGTCTCCCCCGGCTCACGGGAAGGGCGGGGGCCCGTCGGCGACTGACGAGCTGCCGTCGAGGCGCGTGCCCCGGCGGCATGGTCGGCCACGGTGGGTGACGTTCCTTGCCAGGCCGAGACGGAGCGTGATTAATGGGTACATGAGGCCGAATTCGGTCAAGCCGTGGGATCGGCTGTCCCGCCGATCCGGTGCAGCCGAGCCCGTCGATCCGGCCCCGGCCGGTTCGACGGACCACCCGGCCGGGGCCTCCGGGCCGGGTGGTGGCCGGCCCAGGGCCTCGCGGAGCTTCGCCCGGGAGGTGTTCCTCCTCCAACTGCTGCTGGTGCTGGTGCTGATCGCCGGGGCGCTGGCGGCGGTCGTGGTGCAGACCCGTCGGGAGACCACCGCCGACGCCCGGCACCGCTCGATCGCCGCCGCCGAGGCCTTCGCGCACGCCCCGGGACTGCCCGCGGTCCTGGACAGTGCGGATCCCACCGCGACCCTGCAGCCGCTCGCCGAGGACGCCCGGAAGGCCGCCGGCGTCGACGCGATCATCGTGTACAAGCTGAACGGCATCACCCTCACCCACAGCGACCCGGCGCAGATCGGCAAACACGTCATCGGCCCGTACGCCCAGGCCGCCCAGGGCAACGCCTTCACCAGGACCTTCCGGGGAGCACTGGGCCCCTCGGTGGTCTCGGCGGTGCCGGTCAAGGACGCCACCGGCAAGGTCGTCGGCATCGTGTCGGCACCGGTGACCGTGGAGTCGGTCCAGCACGCGGTCAACCGCCAGCTGCCGCTCTTCCTGGCCACCGCCGGTCTGGCCGTCGCACTGGCCGCGGGCGGCACGGCTCTGATGAGCCGTCGGCTGCGCCGCCAGACCCACGGCCTGGGCCCGACCGAGATGACCCGCCTGTACGAGCACCACGACGCGGTGCTGCACGCGGTCCGCGAGGGCGTGCTGATCACCGGCGGCGACGGCCGGTTGCTGCTCGCCAACGACGAGGCCCGGCGGCTGCTGGACCTGCCGGCGGACGCGGAGGGACGCCACGTCGACGACCTGGGCCTCGACCCCCGAACCGCCGAACTCCTGCACTCGGACCGGATCGCCAACGACGAGGTGCATCAGGCGGCCGACCGGCTGCTGGCCCTGAACAAGCGGTCCACCACCCCCTTCGGCGTGCACCGCGCCAACGTGGTGACCCTGCGCGACACCACCGAACTGCGGGCCCTGACCGGGCGGGTGGAGGTGGCCCGGGAGCGGCTGCGGCTGCTCTACGAGGCCGGGATGCGGATCGGTTCGACGCTGGACGTGGCGCGCACCGCGGAGGAGCTCGCCCAGGTGGCCGTCCCGGGCTTCGCCGACGTCGTCACCGTCGAACTGCGCGACCCGGTGCTGCGCGGCGAGGAGCCCGACGGGCGGAGTGCCGGGCTGCGCCGCACCGCCATCGCCGGGCTCACCGAGGACCACCCGCTCTACCCGGTCGGCCGGCTGATCGACTTCGTGGGCACCACGCCGATGGCGGCCGGCATCGCCGAGGGACAGTCCGTGCTGGAGCCGGACCTCGCCGCTGCCGACGGCTGGCGGGCCCGGGACCCCGAGCGGGCCGCGCAGATCCTCGAGTACGGCCTGCACTCCCTGCTGGTGGTGCCCCTCCAGGCCCGCGGCACGGTCCTGGGCCTGGTGAACTTCTGGCGGGCCGGAGACTCCCCCGCCTTCGACGGGGACGACGTGTCCTTCGCCGAGGAGGTCGCCGGCCGGGCCGCGTCGTGCATCGACAACGCGCGGCGCTACACCCGCGAGCACGCCATGGCGGTGGGCCTGCAGCGCAGCCTGATGCCCCGGGGTCTTCCCGAGCAGGAGGAGCTGGAGGTGGCCCACCGCTACCTGCCCGCACGGGCGGGCGTCGGCGGTGACTGGTTCGACGTGATCCCGCTGCCCGGGGCGCGGGTCGCACTGGTGGTCGGCGACGTGGTGGGACACGGCATTCACGCCGCGTCCACCATGGGCCGCCTGCGCGTCGCCGTCCACAACTTCTCCGCCCTGGACCTGCCGCCGGACGAACTGCTCAGCCACCTGGACGAGTTGGTCGCCCGCATCGACGTCCAGGACGAGGCCGGGCCCTCGGCCGACGACACCGAGGACCGGACCGGCCGCCCGGTCGGCGGCGCGGCGGACCCGTCCGGCTCCGCGGTCGGCGCCGACGCCGACGTCCCGGCGATCACCGGGGCCACCTGCCTCTACCTGGTCTACGACGCGGTCTCCGGGCAGGTCACCGCGGCGACCGCGGGCCACCCCCCGCCGGCGGTGGTGCACCCCGACGGGACGGTGGCCTTCCTGCGTCCGCCGGTCTCCCCGCCGCTGGGCCTCGGCGCCGGCCTGCCCGTGGAAACGGCCGTGACGACGCTGCCCGCGGGCTCCCGGCTGGTGCTCTACACGGACGGGCTGCTGGGCAACCGCCACCGCGACCTGGACGCCGCCCTGGAGTCCCTGGGCCGGACCGTGGGCGGGCCGGGCCGCTCGCCGGAGGCCGTCTGCGCCGCCGTGATGGACGGCCTGCCACCGGACCGGCCCGAGGACGACATCGCCCTGCTGGTCGCGCAGACCCGGCTGCTCGACCAGGAACGGGTGGCCGAGTGGGAGGTGCCGAGCGACCCGGTGGCGGTGGGCCCGGTCCGCAACGCCTGTGCGCGCAAGCTGGCGGACTGGGGCCTGGACGACATCTCCTTCGGCAGCGAGCTCATCCTCAGCGAGCTGATCACCAACGCCGTCCGCTACGGCAAGGAGCCGATCCGCGTGCGGCTGCTCCACACCCGCACCCTGATCTGCGAGGTCTCCGACGGGAGCAGCACCGCTCCGCACATCCGCCGGGCCAAGGACACCGACGAGGGCGGCCGCGGCCTCTTCCTGGTCGCCCGCTACGCCCAGCACTGGGGGACCCGCTACTCCGCCAGGGGCAAGACCATCTGGTCCTCGCAGGCGCTCGACGGCAGCGGAGCCCCGGGCGACGAGGCGCTGGGGGCGGACCTGCTCGGCGACTGGGACGACCTCGAGCTCTGAGGCCGCTGAGTACACTGAACGCAGTGTCACCGCGCACGGGATTCCGCTACGCACCGTGACGATCGGGAGACCGTGCGGCGGCCGAAGGTCCGCCGATCGCGCCGTGGAGGCGTCATGGTCACTCCCCGCCGAGGCCGAGCAGCCGTGCTGGCCGCCTGTCTGTGCTTCGTGGCCGCCGGGCTGGGCGCCTGCGGGCAGGGGGACACCGGCCCCGTCCCCGCGGCGCAGGCCGCCTCGGCCCAGGCGGTGGGCGGGATGGACGCGCTGATCAGGCAGGCGCAGGCGGAGGGCCAGCTCAACACCACCACCCTGCTGCCCCGTTGGGCGAACTACGGCGGCCTGATGGACGGGTTCGCGAAGAAGTACGGGATCAAGGTCGTCAACGACAACCCGGAGGGCTCCAGCCAGCAGGAGATCGACGACATGAAGCGCTTCCACGGCCAGCCGCAGGCGCCGGACGTCCTCGACCTCGGCGACTCCTTCGCCCAGTCCGCGGCGGACCAGGGCCTGCTGGCCCCGTACCGCACCGCCAGGTACGACCGGATCCCGACCAACCAGAAGGACCACCTGGCCCGCTGGTCCAACAACTACGGCGGCTTCGTCGCGATCGGCTGCGACGCCGCGCGGGTCAGGACCTGCCCGGAGTCGTTCGCCGAGCTGCTCGACCCGCAGTACAAGGGCATGGTCGCGCTCACCGGCGAGCCCACCACCGCCGGGTCGGCCTTCGCGGCGGTGTACGCGGTCGCCCTCGCCAACGGCGGTTCGTACGACAACATCCAGCCCGGCATCGACTACTTCGCCCAGCTGAACCGGATCGGCAACTTCAACCACGCCAACTCCAGCGTGGACGCGATCGCCAGCGGCCAGACGCCGATCAGCGTGGAGTGGGACTACCTCAACCTCCAGCACGTCGACGGGCTCCGGGCGGCGGGCGTGGACTGGAAGGTGTCCATCCCGTTCGACGGCAGCTTCGCGCAGTACTACGCGCAGGCCGTCAACAAGGACGCCCCGCACCCGGCCGCGGCCCGGTTGTGGGAGGAGTACCTGATCTCCCCGGAGGGCCAGAACCTGCGGCTGGTGGACTTCGCGCGTCCCGTCCTGATGGACGTCATGGCCGCCGAGGGCACGCTGGACACCTCGCTGTCCTCGAAGCTGCCGACGGTCGAGGGCACGACCACCTTCCCCACCCAGAAGCAGCTGACCTCCGCGCTGGCGGTGGTGAAGGCCAACTGGCCCGCCGCCGTGCCGAAGTGACCGGGGCGGCCGTCCGTTCCGCTGTCGCACGGCTGATGTCCGCGTGAACATGCGCTGAATTCCGGCCACTTGGGCGCGACGCCCGGCCGCCGGGCCGCCCCTTCCCGCGGACCGGCCCGGCGGCGGCTCGAAACGACGTGACGATCCGGTAGGCCGCCGCCGCCACGCCGGGCGCCGCCCGCCGGTCGGCGCCCTCGCGACCGACCCACCGAACCCCTGCCACCAGGTCTTGCTCCGGTAGTGCCGCCGCCGGCCCGGCAGGGCGCGGGCGGCCCGGGCGGGTACCGGTCGGGGCCGGCGCACCCGCGGCCCCGGTGGGGCGCGGGACTTCGGGCCGGGCACCCCCGGGGCCGCCTTTCGGACAACTCACCTTCCGTCAGCTGACATGGCCGCGCAAACATGGAACGCTTCGGGCTGGCTCGGCTGGCCCGACTCACCTGGCTCCAACCGGAGTTGAGGCCCAGTCAGCCTGTCGCCCCACTCCGCCGGCCGGCTCCGACGCCGGCCGTCCCCACGAGGAGTCCCGTTGAGTCACGTCCCCAGAAGGGCGGTCAGCGCAGCCGCGCTCACCGCCACCGCGGCCATGGTCGCCGTCGTCCTGCCCGCCGGCGCGGCCGCCGGCGCCGACCAGCTCGGCAGCCTGCGGCTGCCCGCACAGAACCGCGCCGCCGACCCCACCCCCCGAGCGGGCGCGGCGCAGGTCGCGCTGAGCCCGAGCCGGCAGCAGGAACTGCTGGCCGACGCGCACACCCGCCGCGCGACCACCGCCCGGGCCCTGGGCCTGGGCGCGCAGGAGGAGTTGGTCGCGAAGTCCGTCACCCAGGACGCCGACGGAACGCTGCACACCCGCTACGAGCGCACCTTCGCCGGACTGCCCGTGCTCGGCGGCGACCTGGTCGTCCACACCGCGCCGGACGGCTCCACCAAGGGCGTCGACCGGGCGAGCTCCGCCACCGTCGCGGTGCCCTCGACCGTCGCCGTCACCTCCGCCGACTCCGCCCGGGCCTTCGCCCTGGGCCGGGCCAAGGCGAAGGGCGGGAAGGACGCGAAGACACCCTCGACCCGCAAGGTCGTCTGGGCCGGGTCCGGCACTCCGGTGCTGGCCTGGGAGAACACCGTCGGCGGCCTGCAGGACGACGGCACCCCGTCCGAGCTGCACGTGATCACCGACGCGAAGACCGGCGCCGAACTGTTCGAGTACCAGGGCGTCGAGACCGGCGTCGGCAACAGCCAGTACTCGGGCCAGGTCACCATCGGCACCGCCGGGTCCGCCGGGTCGTACACCATGACGGACAACTCCCGCGGCGGGCACAAGACCTACGACCTGCAGCACGTCGAGACCGACGACGTACCGGGCACGCTGTTCACCGACGCGGACGACGTCTGGGGCAACAGCCAGACGAGCAACGCCCAGACCGCCGGCGTGGACGCCCAGTACGGCGCCCAGCTCACCTGGGACTTCTACAAGAACGTGATGGGCCGCAACGGCATCCGGAACGACGGCGTCGGCGCCCACAGCCGGGTGCACTACGGCGACTCGTACGTGAACGCGTACTGGTGGGACGGCTGCTTCTGCATGACCTACGGCGACGGGGACGGCAACACCAACCCGCTCACCTCCATCGACGTCGCCGCCCACGAGATGACGCACGGCGTCACCTCCGCCACGGCCAACCTGAACTACAGCGGCGAGTCCGGCGGGCTGAACGAGGCGACCTCCGACATCATGGCCACCGCCGTGGAGTTCTGGGCCGACAACGCCACCGATCCGGGCGACTACCTGATCGGCGAGAAGATCAACATCAACGGCGACGGCACGCCGCTGCGCTACATGGACAAGCCCTCCAAGGACGGCTGGTCCCAGGACTACTGGTCCTCCGGCGTGGGCTCCAACGACGTCCACTTCTCCTCGGGCGTGGCCAACCACTGGTTCTACCTGGCGTCAGAAGGCAGCGGCGCCAAGCGGGTCAACGGCGTCGACTACAACTCCCCCACCTACGACGGCCTTCCGGTCAACCCGATCGGGCGGGACGCCGCCTCCCGGATCTGGTTCCGGGCGCTCAGCACCTACATGACCTCGACCACCGACTACGCGGGCGCCCGCACCGCGACCCTCCAGGCCGCCGCCGACCTGTACGGCGCGTCGAGCCCGACCTACAAGAACACCGCCAACGCCTGGGCGGCGGTCAACGTCGGAGCCCGGATCACCCAGGGCGTGACCGTGACCAACCCCGGCGACCAGGTCACCAGGACCGGCACCGCGGTGAGCCTGCAGCTGAAGGCCGTCAGCAGCAACCCCGGGGCGCTGACCTACACCGCCACCGGCCTGCCCGCCGGCCTGACGCTCAACTCCGCCACCGGGAAGATCACCGGCACCCCCACCGTCCAGGCCCTGAGCACCGTCACCTTCACCGCCAAGGACACCACCGGCGCCCTGGACACGGTCTCGTTCCTGTGGACCACCTACACCATCGGCCAGTGCACGCCGGCGCAGGTGCTCGCCAACCCCGGCTTCGAATCCGGCCAGGTGGCCTGGACGTTCGGGTCCACCTCCCGGGTGATCGACTCCACCAACCCGTACACCGCTCCGCGCACCGGCTCGTGGAAGGCCTTCCTCGACGGCTGGGGCGACACCCACACCGACACGCTGTCCCAGACCGTCTACATCCCCTGGGGCTGCAAGGCGACGCTCAGCTTCTGGGTGAACATCACCACCCAGGAGGGCACCACGACCGTCGCGTACGACAAGCTCACCGTCCAGGCCCAGGGCAACGTGCTGGCCACCTGGTCCAACCTGAACGCGACCAACGGCTACGTCCAGAAGACCGTCGACCTGTCCGCGTACGCCGGGCAGTACGTCAACCTGCAGTTCGTCGGCAAGGAGGACCTCGCCGCCCGGACCACCTTCCTGATCGACGACACCGCGCTCAACCTCGGTAACTGACAAGCCCCTTGAGCCGGAGCGGGTGCCCCGCGGGGCACCCGCTCCGGTCCGTTCGTTCTCAGGCGGTGGTGCGGGTCCAGGTCTGGTTGGCGCCGCCGTTGCACGCCCACTGGATCAGCGCCGCGCCGTCGCCGGTCGACTTGTCGGCGACGTCCAGGCACTTGCCGCTGACCGACGCGACGAGGGTGAAGGCGGTGCCGGTGCTCTGCGGCTTCCAGAGCTGTCCGAGCGAGGCGGCGTCGCAGGTGTTCTGGACGACCTTCGCGCCGTCCTCGGTGGACGCCCCGTCCACCGAGGCGCACTTGCCGCTGTAGCGGTTGACCAGCTGCACCGCCCCGCCGCCCGTGTCCTTGAACCAGTACTGCTGGTTGAGGCCCCAGTTGCAGCCCCACTGGTCCACCTTCGCGCCGTCGGCGGTGGACCAGTCCGCGAGGTCCACGCACTTGCCGCTGTGTCCCGCCGACAGCGTCTCCCAGGGGCCGCCCACGCCGGAGACGGTGCCCCTGGCCGCGTTGATCGCGACCTCCGGGAAGTACTCCATGCTCAGCGTGGTCGCGGTGGGGAAGGCCAGCGGCAGCCACACGTACCGGGAGTCGTTGACCATGCCGCCGAAGGAGTTGCCCCAACGGTCGCCCAGGTAGAGGTAGTCGGTGGAGGCGGTGCCCTGCACCGGCAGCACGTAGGCCGTCTGGGAGCCGAAGGTGGTGGAGTCGCCGACGTCCTTCAGGTCGCTCCAGTGGCCGGTGACGCTGGTGGCGGTGCCGTACTTCTGCTGGTTCGGCGACCAGCCGGTGGCCCCGGAAGTGAGCAGGAAGTACACGCCGTTCCGCTTGAACATCGCGGGCGCCTCGCGGGACTGACCCACCCACAGGTTCTGCACCTGGGCGTCGATGCTCTTGTAGTCGGCGCTCAGGCGGTAGACGTGCAGGTCGCGGTTCTCGTTGGAGGCCGAGATCATGTACGCCGTGCCGTCGTCGTCCTTGAAGAGCGTGATGTCGCGGGACATCTGGTCGCCGAGCGGACGGAAGCTGCCCTGCCACGCGTAGTCGCCGTCGACGGTCTTGGAGGTGGCGACGGCGGCCCGGGCCTCGCCGTAGTCGGTGCTGTTCTCCTTGTGCATCCACATCACGAACTCGCCGGTGGTGCTGTTGAAGATCACCTTGGGGCGCTCGATGTTGGCCGAGGCCAGCTCCGGGTTGGTGGCCTGGGTCAGCACGTGCCGGCGGAACTGCCAGGTCTTGAGGTCCTTCGACCGGTAGACCGAGACGTAGTGGAAGGTGTTGTCGGCGTTCCGGTCCTCACCGAACAGGTAGTAGTACCCGCCGACCTTGATGACACCGCCGCCGTGGGCCTGGACGGCCTTTCCGGAGGCGTCCGTGAACTGGCTCGCGTTCGCCACCGTCACGTCGACACCTGCCGCGACGGCGGGGTCGCCGACTCCGAGTGCGACGGTCGCGACGGCCAGCAGGGACGTGAGCAGGAGAGTCTTCTTCTTACCGGGCATGGTCGTTCACCTTGCGTGAGTGGAACAGGGTGGGGCCCCCGCCGGCCGTGAGACTCCTCCGCATGTTGGCGCAATCACGACCTCAGGAGGCAGATTGTTGGAGGGCGGACCCGGCCACGTCAAGAGCAGATGACGAGGATGTTTCCGCCGGCCTCCCGGCCCGCACAAGGTGCCCGGCACGGCCGCGGCGAGCTGCCGATGCGGACAACACCGCAGCTCATGGACGAAGTTGGGCAGCGGAGTCGACCACCCGACCGGCTGCGGCGCCGCCTCGGACCCGGCACTTCCGCGCAGCGACGCAAGGCCGGGGCTTGACCTCCGGCCGCCCGGTGGTGACACTGGGCGCACCTCGCCGATGGTTGCGCAAACATGATGTCGCGCACGAACCGGCGGACGCCGGCACCCGGCAAGGCCGTCCCGAGGGCTCCGTCAGTCCGGCGTCGGCGCGGTCTGCGGGCGGCCGGCGCCGCAGGAGTCCCGGACGGTGATCGCCGGGCGCAGCAGGACCTGCCGCGGGGAGTCGCCCGGGTGGGCCAGGCGGTTCAGGAGCAGCGCGGCCGCGGTACGGCCGAGCAGGTGCTTGGGCGGGGCCACGGCGGTCAGCGGGATCTCGGCGGTGTCGGCGATCTCGTCGTCGTAGGCGACCAGCGCGAGGTCGTCCGGGACGCGCAGCCCGACCCGCCGGGCGGCGGCGGCCACCAGGGCCGCCTGCCGGTCGCCGAAGCAGACCGCGGCGGTGGCACCGACGCGGCGCAGCCCGGCCAGGCAGCGGTCGGCCGCGGCCGGGCTCCACTCCTCCAGCGCGGCCTGGAACTCGGTGGTGGGAAGCCCGAGTTCGCGGATGGCCTGGTGGAAGCCGCTGGCCACCGGCTGCGCGGTCGGGCTCGGGATGCGCAGCACCAGCCCGATGATCCGGTGGCCGAGCCCCGCCAGGTGCCGGACGGCGTCGTAGCCGCCGGCCTCGTGGTGGGTGCAGACGCTCTCGGTGGGGTCGCCGAGGCCCGCTCCCCGGCGCTCGACCAGGACGGCCGGCGCCGGGAACGCGGCGAGCCGGGCCAGGTACGCCTCGGGGGTCTGCGGACCGGTCAGGGTGGGCGCGAGCAGCAGCCCGTCCGCGCCCGCGGCGACCATCTCGGTGACGGCCGCGATCTCCCGGGCCTGGTCGTAGCCGGAACAGGCGAGCACGGTGCGCGCCCCCGCCGCCGCGAGCTCCTCCTCGATGCCCTGCAGGACGCGGGGGTAGTAGAAGGCGGTGTTGGGCACGACGACGCCGATCAGCGCGGCGCGGCCACCGGCCGGTCTCGGCGCGAGGACGTAGGTGCCCGAGCCCTGGCGGCGGACCACCAGCTCCTCGGCGACCAGTTCGGCGACGGCGCGGCGGACGGTGCTCACCGAGGCCCGGTGGGCCCGGGCGAGCTCCGGCTCGGTCGGCAGCCGGCTTCCCGCCGGCCAGCGGCCCTCGCCGATCTCGCGGCGCAGGCGGTCCGCCAGGGTGCGGAACTTCAGCCCTCGGACCTCGGGGGCCGCGGCCTCCGACGGTCGGCGAGCCGAGCCGGTCATGGGCACTCCCTGGTCCATCGCCTGACGGAGCGTGTTCCGACCGCGGTCGCCGCTCCTGCCAGGATTGTGCCGGATGGCTGCGGTAACCCCGTTCGCCCGGGGCGCATGAATGGCCGATGAATCCGGTGCGGGCCCGGCGGATCCAGCGGGCCCGCGTCCCGTGGGGAATCCGCGGCGTCGCTCTCAGTGACCGGCGGCGGCGCTCGCCAGCGGGATCGTCGCGACCACCCGCGTCCCGGTGCGCTCGAACCACACGATGCAGGCGGACGCGTACGCGCGCACCAGGCTCAGGCCGCGCCCTCCGCAGCTCTCGGCCCACCCGCCCGGCCGGTCGGCCGCAGCCGCCGCGCAGGCCGAACGCCACTGCCCCCGGTCCCGCACCTCGACGGTCAGCCCGCGGCGGTCGACACCGAGTCGCACGGTCACGTCCGAACTACCGCTGTGCCGGACGGCGTTGGCCGCCAGCTCGGTCACGATCAGCGCCACCGCCTCGTCGACGCTGCCCGGAAGCGCCCACTGCCGGACGACGTCGCGGGCGAACCGCCGGAGCGCGGGCACCGAGTCCGACACCGCGGGCAGGACGCGGACGGCCGTCCCGCCGCGGATCGCGCTCGGCGCGGGGCGTTCGAGGGTGGCGGTCTGGTGGTGGTCGGCGGTGAACATCCGGGGCTCCTGGGCTGCTGGACGGCTCCTGACTCAACGGTGCGCGCCCGGCGCCGCCGAAACCATGGCGGTTCGCCGGTATGCGGATACCCATTCGGGACGACGGGGTGGGGCGAGGACGCCGGGCCGGGGCGGGGGCAACCCGGCGGGCGCCGGACCCGGCTGGGCGGGTCGGCTCGTCGCCGTGCTCCAGCTCCGGATCGGCCACTCCCGGCTGGAGCGGGCAATCATCTGCAATTCATGTGCTGCCTGCTGGTTGTCCGGGCGCGCCGCCGATCCTAGGTTTCTGCACGTCGGGCGGGTCGGCTGGAGTCGGTCCGACCCGCAGTCCGTCGAGGGACGCACCCACCGGGACCCCTCGTCGGCCGCCCTGCGCAGCGGCCCCCCATGCCTCCCGCCGATCGGGCTCCCTCGCCCCCACGAAGAGGACGCACATGCCATCTCGAACCACACGGCGGTCCCGTACCGTCCTCGCGGCCCTGGTGCCGCTCGCTCTCGCGGTCGCCACCCTCGGCCCCGAGGCGGCGTCGTCCGCTCTCGCGGCGACGCCGACGTACACGGTCACCACCGGTGCGACCGGTACCTACGCATACGCCGACGACACCGCGGCGTGGCCGTTCGTCGACAGCGACGGGAAGTTCTACTTCCAGTCCTCGCACTCCCTGTACGCGGGCAAGGACAGCCGCGCCTGGCAGTTCTGGACCGGGACGGACATCGACACGGGCGTCACCAAGGCCCCGGTCTCCTCCACCCCGGACAACGCCGACACCACCGTGCGCTGCAACACCAGCCCGACCGGCCTGATGTCGAGCTACGACCCGCGCGGCTCCCAGACCGCCGGGTACGCCGAGCGGAACTACTGCGATCTGGTCGGCACCTGGATCGACCCGGACACCGGCGACTGGTACGGGGCCGTGCACAACGAGTTCACCCCGTCCCCGTTCGGCGACGGCCTGCACTACGACTCGATCGACTACGCGCAGTCCACCGACCACGGCGCCACCTGGACGATCAAGGACCACATCATCACCTCGCCGTTCACCACCTGGCGGGCCAACGACCAGCTGTTCACCCTGGCCTCCGACGGCAGCGTCCGCACCGGCGGCGGACAGTGCCTGGACATCAGCGGCGGCGGCACCACCGCCGGCACCGCGGTCGGCCGGTACGGCTGCACCGGCAACGCCAACCAGAAGTGGACCGTCACCGGCGGCACCCTGGTCAACCCCGCCTCCGCCCTGTGCCTGACCGCCGCCGGCACCGGCCCGGGCGCCGCCTTCACGATCCAGGCCTGCTCCGGCGCGGCGACGCAGCGCTTCACCACGCCCGCCGCCGGGGCCAAGGGACAGCTCAGCCTGGCCGGGACGCCCGCGAGCTGCGTCGACTCCACCGCCACGGTCAAGCTGGCCGTCTGCAACGACCCGACCAAGGACGGCCGGGACCAGTTCCCGAACCAGACCTACTACTACGGCGACGGCGACCCGAAGCTGTTCGTCGACACCGCCTCCGGGTACTTCTACCTCTACTACGACACCCAGATCCTGAACACCGCCGGCGGCGGCCGGGTCGACCTCGGACACGTCGCCCGCGCCCCGATCTCCGCCAAGTTCGCGCCGTCCTCGTGGAAGAAGTGGTACGGCGGCAGCTGGACCCAGCCCGGCGTCGGCGGCAAGGAGACCGACCTGGTCCCCTCGGACGGGACCAGCGCCGGCTACCTCGACGACGCCTACAACCCGTTCAACACCGGCACCACCGCGCAGCAGTTGAGCACCGGTCAGCTGCCCGGCGCCCCGCCGCTGGCCCGGATGAACGTCACCTACGACGCGTACCTCGGCCAGTACCTCGGCATGCCGCGGCCGGAGAACCCCACCACCTCGACCCCGCTGCACATCTACGCGACCACCGACCTCGCCACCCAGAAGTGGACCGACATCGGCACGGTCACCAGCCCCAGCGGCGGCGCCTGGTACCGCTCGGTGCTGGACGCGACCGGCAAGACGTCCAACTACCTGATCGGCAAGACCTTCCGCAACTACTGCATGTACAGCTGCACCCCGACCAGCAGCGGCGCCCAGTGGGTCAGCACCACGATCGACACCGACCCGACCAACCTGCCCACGCCGCCGGTGCGCCCGGGTACCGCGTACCGGATCGCCGCGGGCAACGGCCAGTACCTCGCCCAGTCCGGGTCCGGCCTCACCACGACGGTCGGCGGCGCCGCCCCGTCGCAGGGCTGGAAGTTCACGGCCACCGGTGACGGCTTCTTCACCATCGCCAACGCCGCCTCCGGGCAGAACCTCGGCGTCAACGACACCGCCGACTCCGGGCGGGCCTGGGGCGCCCCGCTCACCCTGGGCACCGGCAGTGGCACCGGCGCGCAGTGGTTCGTGCAGAGCATCAAGGACGCCGGGCTGCCGGCCGGCAGCTACCGCCTGGTCAACCGCTACAGCGGCCAGGCGCTCAGCCTGACCGCGGGCACCGGCGGCGCCACCACCGCCCCGCAGCGCGACTGGGCCAACCCCGGAACCTCCGGCGACACCCACGCGGTCGCCGCCCAGACGCTCGCCTTCCCGGTGCTCGACCTCCTGCCGGCCGGCAACCTCGAGTCCGGCGACCTGGCCGGGTGGAGCGTCCACAACGCCGCCGTCGTCACCGACGCCGCGGCCCACAGCCCCGGCCACGACCTGCGCCTGCAGTCCGGGGCGGGCGACTACGCGACGATGGAGTACACCGTCACCGGGCTGGCGCCCAACACCACCTACACCTACGCCGGCTGGGTCCGCGCCGACTCCGGCAACACCACCAGCTTCGGGGTGAAGAACTACGGCGGCGCCCAGCTCACCGCCCACACCGCCGCCACCGGCTGGACCGCGCAGTCCGAGACCTTCACCACCGGCCCGAGCAGCACCTCGGCCACGGTCTTCTGCTACCTGCCGTACTCGTCGGCCACCTCCACCTGCGACGACCTCAGCCTGACGATCGGCTGACCCGCCCGAGACCCGGGGCCCGCACGCCACCGCGTACGGGCCCCGACCGAGAACCCGGGGCCCGCACGCCACCGCGTACGGGCCCCGGGCGTTTCCCGGTCCGGCGCCGGCCGGTGTGCGGTGCGGTCAGGGCTTGCGGCAGGAGCCGCGGACGGTGAGGCGCGGGAGGAGGTCGATGCGGTGCGCGGGCAGCGAGGGCGCGCCGTTGATCCGGCGCAGCAGGAGGTCCATCGCGGTGGTGCCGACCGCCTGGCGCGGCGGGGCCACCGCGGTCAGCGGCGGGGCGGCGAGGGCGGCGAACACGTCGTCGTACGAGATCAGTGCGAGGTCGTCGGGCACCAGCAGACCGCGGGCCCGCAGCAGCATCGGCAGCTGGATGGCCTCGCGGTCGTTGTGGACGAGGGCGGCCGTGACGCCTCCGGCGACCGCCTCGGCGATCCGGTCGGCCAGCCGTTCGAGGGCGGCCGTGCGGGCCTCGGGGACGGCGGGGTCCCGGACGTCGAGGACCGGCCGCGGGTCGAGGCCGAGGCACCGGACGGCGTCCTGGTAGCCGGCCCGGATCCGGTGCGCGGTGCAGGTGTCGTCGCGGGCGGCGAGCAGCACCGAGCGGTGCCCGAGGGAGGCGAGGTGGCGCAGCGCGAGCAGGACGCCGTGGCCGTGGTCGGAGCCGACCGCGTCGAGCGCCGCGCCGGGACTGCCGGGGGCCGGACGGCGCTCGATCAGGACGGCGGGGACGGGCAGCTCGTCGAGCCACTCGTAGCCCTCGCGCTCTCCCGGCCGCCAGTTGGGGCTGAGCAGCAGCCCGTCGACCCGGGAGGCGAGCAGGTGGTCGGTCTGGGCACGGTCGTCCCTGGCGTCGTAGGAGGCGATGCCGAGGACCAGTCGGGCGCCGCGGGCCGCGGCCCTGGCGCCCGCGATGACCTCGTCGAAGTACGAGCCGACGGTGGGGACGAGCATCCCCACCACCGGGAGCCGGGCGGTCTCGGCCGGGTCGGCCGCGGCCGCGGCGGTGACCGCGCCGTGCGAACGGTGCAGCCGGCCGGCCGCCGCCAGCGCGGCGACGTCCCGGCGGACCGTGACCGCGGGTATGCGGAGCCGGTCGGCCAGGTCGACGACCCGTACCGTCCCGAGCTCGCGGACCACCCCGAGGATCAGGGTGTGCCGCTCCGACGACGGTATGGCCATCGAGTCCTCCCCTACTGGTACGAACGGAGACCGGATCAATGTCTACCATTCGATCCAGTATCGATCAATTAAGCAGCCACTCCGCCGACCACCCAGCGGCAGACGCCGCACCACGGCCCGTCCGGGTCGGGGAGCGGGAGCTCGGCGGCGACCAGGGTCCCCGCGGCGGTCGCCGTGACCTCGCAGTGCGCCGCGAAGGCGTTCACCAGGTCCAGTCCCCGGCCCGAGCAGCGCTCCGCCGCGGCCTCGGGCCCGGCGGGCCGCGGGGGGCGCCAGCAGCCGAAGTCCTGGACGTTCAGCACGAGTCGGCCGCTCCCCGCGGAGATCCGCAGGACCAGGTCGGCGCTGCCGCTGTGCCGCACCGCGTTCGAGGCCAGCTCGGTCACGATGAGCCGGACCGCCTCCTCGACCGCCTCGGCCAGACCCCACTGCCGGACCACCCGGCCGGCGAAGCGCCGAAGGACGGGGACCGAGGAGGCCTCCGCCGCCATGACGCAACCGATCACTCGGACCCGGGCCCGGCACCCGCATCCCCGGGGCGGAAGGGCGGGGGAGAATGCCTGCTCAATGCTGGTCATGGGGACTCCTCGGCGCTATGACATGTCCCCACGCTAGGTCGACCGAACGATCGAGTCAACGCATCCTGGTCATTTGCTCATCACTTGGTCGAAATGAACACATGCGATATCCCCGGTCCGCCGTCAGCCCCGTACCGGGCCCGTGCTCTCCCGCACCACCAGGTCCACCTCGACGTCGACGGTGCGCGGCGGCGTGCCGTCGGCGACGTCCGCCAGGATCAGGTCCATGGCGCGCGCCCCCGTCCGTTCCAGCGGCACCCGCACCGTGGTGAGCGCCGGACGGACGTCGAGCGCGCACGGCAGGTCGTCGAAGCCGATCACCGACACCTCCTCGGGTACGGACCGGCCGAGATCGTCCCGGAGCGCGGCCAGCGCACCGACCGCCATGCCGTCGTTGAGCGCGAGGACGGCGGTCAGGTCCGGTCGGCGGCCGAACAGTTCGCGCGCGGCCGCCCCGCCGCCCGCCCGGGTGAAGTCGGCCTCGACGGTGCAGTCGGCGTCCGGCACCTGGCCCCGCTGCTCCAGCGCCCGCCGCACTCCCGCCAACCTCTGTCGCACGGTGATCAGTTCGGACGGGCCCGCCACCACGCCGATCCGCCGGTGCCCCAGCTCCCACAGGTGCGCGATCGCCCGCTCGGCGCCGCCGCGGTTGTCCGGCGCGACGGTGTCCGCCTCGACGCCGTGGTCGCCGATGCAGGCGACCCGCCCGCCGTCGCCGGTGAACCGGGCCAGGCTCTCGGCGAGTCGTCCGGTGAACTCCCGGTCGGCGAAGCCGCTGCCGCAGAGCAGGACCGCCCGGGCGCGCTGGTCGTGCAGCCGGCGCAGGTACTCCAGCTCCAGCCGCGGATCGCGGAAGGTGGCCGCCACCATCACCATCAGGTCGTGCTCCCGCGCCGCCTTCATCACACCGGTGGCGATCGCGGCGAAGTACGGGTCGCCGATGTCGTGCACGATCAGGCCGACCACCGAGGTCCGCGCCCGGGCCAGCGCCTGGGCGGGCGCGTTGGGGGTGTAGTTCAGCTCGGCGGCGGCCGCCAGCACCCGCGCGCGCAGTTCCTCCCCCACCGCGCGTCCGCCTCCGCCGTGGAGCACCCGGGACGCCGTGGCGATCGAGACGCCCGCGTGGTCGGCGACCCGCTGCAGGGTGACGGCCCGGCCGGGGCGGTGCGGGACGTTCCTCGATCCTCCACTGCTCGCCATCTGCGTACCGTACCGGACGGCAAGCGCTTACCAAGCCCGGTCGAAAGCGTTGACGCCCTCTCTGGAAAGCGCTTACCCTCCTGGCTATTCCGCCCGGGGGGGCTCGTCAAGGAGGACGCCCTATGGACATCGGCCACCCCACCTCTGGCCTCGGGAGCACCCCTGTCGCACCGAGCAGGCGCCGTGTGCTCCAGCTCGGAGTCGCGGCCGCCGCGCTGGCCGCGGGCTCCCAACTGCTCCGCCCTTCCCTCGCCCGGGCCGCCGACGCCTTCGACGCGATGCGCGCCACCTGGGTCCAGCTGCTCACCGGGACCGGCTTCGACCCGGCGGCCGCACCGTACGCCGCCGCGCTGACCACGCTCGGCTCGCAGGCGGGCTCGTTCCAGAGCTCGATGGCGCCCACCACCGGCTCGCTCTGGCCCGACCTCCCGATCGGCACCGTCTCCGCCAATGTGACGAGCTGTTACGTCCGGCTGCGCACCATGGCGTTGGCCCACACCCAGCCGAACACCGGGCTGACCGGCAACGCCGCACTCGCCACCGCGATCACCACCGGCCTGGACTGGTTGCACGCCAACGCGTACACGCCCACCACGACCACCTACAACAACTGGTGGGACTGGCAGATCGGCGCGCCGCAGCGCCTGCTGGACACCTGCCTGCTGATGTACCCGCAGCTCACCGCCGCGCAGATCACCAACTACTGCTCGGCGGTCGACCACTTCGTCCCCGCCTCCGCCGTCGCCGCCTACACCGGCACCAGCACCGGCGCCAACCGCGTCGACCTGTGCCGGACGATCGCGCTGCGCGGCGTGCTCGGCAGGAGCTCGGCCTCGCTCACCACCGCCCAGCAGGCACTCTCCCCGGTCTTCCCGTACGTGCTGTCCGGCGACGGCTTCTACGCCGACGGCAGCTTCCTCCAGCACACGTACATCCCCTACGCCGGGACCTACGGCGACGTGCTGCTGAACGGCCTGAGCAAGCTGTTCACCCTGTTCGCGGGGACCTCCTGGGCGATCACCGACCCCGGTGTGCAGAACGTCTACACGGCGGTGACCACCGCCTTCGCGCCCTTCGTCTTCAACAGCCTGGTGATGGACGGCGTCTGCGGCCGGGCGATCAGCCGCGGCATCTCGAAGAGCGACCCGCTGCAGCTCCAGCAGGACGACCACACCCGCGGCCACGGCGTGGTCTCCGACATCCTGCGGCTGGCCACCTCGGGGCTCGCCTCGCCCGCGCAGTCCGCCGCCTGGAAGTCGACGGTCAAGGGCTGGCTGCAGCGCGACTACTACGAGCCGCTGCTGAACAACCCCGGTGTGGAGATCCCCGAACTCGCCCGCGCCCAGGCCCTGTTGAACGACTCCTCGGTCACCGCCGCCGCGGAGCCGGTGAACAGCCGGGTGTTCGGCATGGACCGCGCGGTCCACCGCCGCCCCGCCTGGGCGGCCCAGTTGAGCATCTGCTCCGCGCGCACCACCTTCTACGAGACCGGCAACGGCGAGAACCTCAAGGGCTGGCACCAGAACAGCGGGATGCTCTACTGGTACGGCGACACCTACGGCAACGGCCAGTACTCGGACGCCTTCTGGCCCACCGTCGACCCGTACATGCTGCCCGGCACCACGGTCTCCACCCTCGCGCTCGCCGATGCCGCGGGCGGCGCCTGGGGCGCCTCCCACCCGAACAGCGCCTGGGCGGGCGGCGCCACCGACGGCACCTACTCCGTGGTCGGCCAGGACGTCCGGGGGCTGCAGTCCACCCTGACCGGGAGGAAGTCCTGGTTCCTGCTGGACGACTCCGTGCACTGCCTGGGCGCCGGCATCACCTGCACCGACGCGGCCGCCGTCCGCACCACCGTCGACAGCCGCAACCTCGGCCCGAACAACAACCAGGTGTTCACCGTCGACGGCACGGTCCAGCCGGCCACCCTCGGCTGGAGCCAGACCTTCACCAATCCCGGGTACATGGCGATCGGCGGCATGGGCGCCTGGGTCTTCCCGGGCGGCGGGACCGTCAACGTCAAGCGCGAGGCCCGCACCGGCGCGTGGTCCGACGTCAACACCGGCAGCGCCACGACCGCGATCACCCGCAACTACCTCTCGATGTGGTTCGACCACGGCACCAACCCGACCGGCGCGAGCTACAGCTACCAGCTGATGCCCGGCGCCACCGCGGCCACCGCGGCCGCCCGCGCCGCGAACCCGAACGTCACCGTCCTCGCCAACACCGCCACGGTGCAGGCGATCAGCGTGCCCTCGC
Organism: Kitasatospora sp. NPDC049285; assembly: GCF_040678815.1. Classification (NCBI taxonomy): domain Bacteria; kingdom Bacillati; phylum Actinomycetota; class Actinomycetes; order Kitasatosporales; family Streptomycetaceae; genus Kitasatospora; species Kitasatospora sp. NPDC049285. The sequence goes on from NZ_JBFAQR010000017.1 coordinate 48,362, forward strand.
TCGGCCTGACCATGGCCAACTTCTTCGCCGCGGGCAGCGCCGGGCCGCTCACCGCCTCGGGCCCGTGCTCGGTGCTGGTCCGCGAGCAGGGGGGTGCGATGACCGTCGCGATCTCCGACCCGACCCGGGCCGCCACCACCGTCCAGGTCACCGTCGCGCGTTCCACCTACAAGTCGGTCACCGCCGCCTCGGGTGTCCAGGTGCTCACCACCGCCGGGCAGGTCGTGTTGCTCGCCGAGACCGGCGGCACCCAGGGCGCGAGCCGCACCGCCACCGTCTCCTCCTCGGGCACCGCGCCGGCCTCCACCACCGCCGCCCAGCTGAGCGCCACCGCGAGCAGCTACGTCCGGGACGGCTCGTACGGCAACACCAACTTCGGCAACGCCACCACCATGGTGGTCAAGAACACCAACGCCGCGAACAACGGCTACAACCGCCGGTCGCTGCTCAAGTTCGACGTCTCCGGCGTCAGCGGCACGGTGTCCCGGGCGGTGCTGTGGGTGTACGGCAACGTGCAGGACTCGGGCGGGGCCCTGTCCACCCTGCAGGCCTTCGCCACCGCCTCGGACGGCTGGACCGAGACCGGCGTCACCTGGAACACCGCACCCGCGCTGGGCGCGGCGCAGGGCAGCGGTCCGGTCTCCACCGGCTACGACTGGATCGCCCTCGACGTCACCGCCGCGGTCGCGGCCGCCCAGACCTCCGCGGGCGGCACCGGCACCGCCTCGCTCGCGGTCTTCCAGCCGCTCGGCGCGGTGGGTCTGGCGGCCGTCCTCAACACCCGCCTGAACTCCGCGAACCCGCCCCGGCTGGAGGTGGTCACCGGCTGAGGACCGCCGGGTCGATGCGGAGCCCTGGGCTTCCGGCGGATCGAATGATACAAATTGATCCGAATCGAGAGCGCAGGTCCAGCCACGGGAGTGACGCCATGACCATCACGGCCGAGCAGCGCCGGGCGCGCATCCTGGACGTGGTCCGCGAGCTCGGCACGGTGCGGGTCGCGGAGCTGGCCGACCGCATCGGCCTGGCCGCCGTCACCGTCCGCCGGGACGTGGCGGCCCTGGCCGACGCCGGGCTGCTGCGCCGCACGCACGGTGCGGTGTCGCTCCCGCGTACGGAGGCCGCGCCGGGCCGGGCGGCCGGACACGGCCGGGTGGTGGGCATGCTGGTGCCCACCGTCGGCTCGTACTTCGACGAGATCATCGACGGCGCCCGCTCCGCCGCGGCGGCGGCGGGCGCCCGGCTGGTGCTCGGCATCTCCGCCTACGAGTCCTCGGACGACCCCGCCCAGGTGGAGCAACTGCTCGACGCGGGCGTCGACGGTCTGCTGCTCACCCCGAACTGGACGTCCGCGGGCCGGCCGGAGAACAGCGCGTGGCTGTCGGAGCTGCGGGTGCCCGCCGTGCTGGTGGAGCGCCGGGCGGCACCCGACAGCCCCTTCGCCGAGCTGGACTCGGTCGGCTCCGACCACCACCACGGCGTGCTGCTGGCGCTGCGGCACCTGTCCTCGCTCGGCCACCGCGCGGTGCAGCTGGCCGCGCGGGCGGACACCTGGACCGCCCACCACGTCCGGAGCGGGTACCGGGAGGCGGTGGAACTGCTGGGCCTGGAGCCGCGCCCGGTGGTCGACATCCGCCAGCCCGGCGGCGACATGGAGCAGGTCGCCGCCCGGATCGCCGAGGGCGTGGCCGACGGCGCGCGGGCGGTGCTGGTCCACAACGACCAGGACGCCATCCAGCTGGTGCCGCTGCTGCGCGGGCGCGGCCTGCGGGTGCCCGACGACCTGGCGGTGGTCTCCTACGACGACGTGTTCGCGGCGCTCGCCGCACCGCCGCTGACGGCGGTGGCCCCGCCGAAGCGGACGGTGGGCTCGGCGGCGTTGGACCTGCTGCTGCACCGGCTGGACAGCGGCCCCGAGCTGCCGGTCCACCACGTCGACCTGCTGCCGGAGCTGAAGGTCCGCACCTCCTGCGGCGGCGCCGCCGGGAGCGGCGCCGCCCGCTGAGGCGCGGCGGTCAGCTCCGCAGGGCCCGCAGGTACCCGGCCCCGGGGCCGAGCAGGCCGCCGAGCGGCGCGGCGTCCGGGTACCACGGCGCCTCGTACTCCCAGGACACCCAGCAGTCGGACGGCAGCAGCCGGACGCAGTCGCCGATCGGGAGGCTGCCCGCGCCGAGCGGCACCGGCGTGAGGTCGGAGCGGCCGAGGACGTCCTTGACCTGGACGTAGCCGAGGTGGGGCCGCAGCGCGCCCCATGTCGCGGACGGGGTCTCGCCGGCCAGCCGGGTGTGCAGCAGGTCCCACAGCGCGCCGACCGCCGGGTGGGCGACGAGGTCGAGCAGCCGGGCGACGTCGCGCCCGCCGCGGTGGGAGTCGTGGGTCTCCACCAGGACGCGCACGCCCAGCGCCGCGGCGCGGTCGGCGACGGCGGCGAGGCGGCGGGCCGCGCGCTGGTCGGCGTCGGCGGGCAGCCCCTCGCCGCCCTTCGGGAACACCCGGACGTGGCCGGCGCCGAGGTCGGCGGCCAGCTGGAGCTGGTCGAGCAGGGCGGCGACCACCGGGCCGTCCTCGCCGGGGGCGGCGACCCCGACGTAGCCGGCCACGGCGAGCGGGGTGAGGCCTGCCCGGTCGAGGGTCCGGCGGGCCCGTTCGCGGGCGGCGGTGCTGAGCTCCGGGTGGACCGGTTCGCCGGGGGCGCAGCGCAGTTCGAGTCCGGTCCAGCCGTGCTCGTCGGCGAGCCGGATCACCTCGGCGAGCGGGCGGCCGGGCAGTCCGAGCGTGGAAAAGGCGAGTCGCACGATCAGTCCTTCCGGCGGACGGTGGGACCGTCCGGGTCGAGCGAGGCCTCGTGCGTGCTGCCGTCGGGCCAGACCACCCGGATCAGCGTTCCCTCGGTGGACACGGAGGGGCCGTCGAAGGGGTGGGCGGCCGAGCGGGAGAGGCGGGCGACGGAGAGGAACAGCGACGGTCCGACGCCGGTGCGGCCCGTGAGCACGGGCAGTGCGCCGATCGGGCCGAACGCGGTGCCGGCCGGCACGCGGACGGTCGCCGCGGCGGTGTACCCCTCGACCTGGTGCAGGACGGAGGTGAGCCGGCCGGCCTCGGCCCCGGAGAGCGGGCCGTCCGTCCACGTCATCGCCCCGGCGAGCGGGCCGTCGGTCCAGGTCTCGGCCGCGGTGCCCGCCACGGCCCAGCCGCTGTGCCGGACCTCGGTGCCGGGTGCGGCACCGGTGACCAGGTGGGCGTGGACCTCGTCGGCGCCGTGGGCGAGGACCAGCGAGGTGACGCTCACGCCGGGCAGCTCCGCGCCGGCGATCCGCGGGTGGTGGGCCGAGGCGGCCCAGCCCGGCCCGGCGCCGAGCGGCCGGATCCGGCCGCGCTCGCTGAGCTCCCCGTCGACGACCACGCCGAAGTGGTTGTCGGGCCGTCCGGCGGGCAGCGGCCCGGTGGCGGTGGAGTAGCCGAGCCGGGCGTACAGCGGGTCGTCGTCCAGCACCTGGTCGGCGGGCTGGTCGTCGCTGCCGTGGTTGTGCAGGCGGACCAGGCCGTCGGCGGCGGTGGACTGGATCAGCCAGCCCGGCTGCGGCAGCGGGTGGACGGCGTCGGCGCGCTCGACCGGCGCGGCCTCCTCGGGCGCGGTCCACACCGGGTGGTCCGGGGGCAGGAGGAGTCCGACGAACCCCTTGCTGGCCCAGTACGGCGAGGCCGGCCCGGAGTAGGGCTGGACCAGTGGCGGGTAGGGGCCGTACCAGCCGAGCGAGAGCAGGCCGTCCGGGTCGGTCGCGCCGCGGTCGAGGAAGTGGCGCAGGGCGCCGGAGGCGAGGCGGCGGGTGGCGCCGGGGGTGAGCGGGCTGTGGCCGGTCAGCGCCGCGGCCCACAGCGGGGCGGCGGCGGCGAAGCGGTAGGTGAGCGAGCGGCCCTGGTGCATCGGGGCGCCGTCGGCGCCGAAGGTGCGGGCGTAGCCGTCGAGGTGGGCGGCGAGGCGGCGGCCGTAGGTGTCGAGCAGGGCGCGGTCGCCGCTCAGGTGGGCGTGCAGCACGGGGTAGAGGTGGAACGCCCAGCCGTTGTAGTGGTCGAAGGCGCGGGGGCGGCCGTCGGTGTACCAGCCGTCGCCGCGGTACCACTGTTCGATCTTGGCGAGTCCGCGCTGCACGGCGGCCTCGGCGGCGCCGTCCTCGTCGAGGCCGGCCTCGGCCAGCAAGCCGCCGACGGTGAAGGGGAACAGCCACCAGTTGTTGTCGACCGGCGTGTGGTGGAGGGCGTCGGCCAGCCAGGCCCGGACCCGCTCGCGCACCTCGGCGTCGAGCCGGTCCCAGAGCCAGGGCCGGGTCAGGCGCAGCGCGAGGGCGATGGAGGCGGCCTCGACCATGGGCTGGTTGCGATCGCCGATGGCGAGCCAGGAGACCTGGTCGTGGTCGGTCAGCTCGCGGTCGGTGGTGGGGGTGCGGGTGCCGGCGTCGAGTCCCTGTGCGTAGCGGGCGAGCAGGCCGTGCGGGTCGTCGCCGCCGGCGCCGGCGATCCGGAAGGCGGCCAGCAGGAAGGTCCTGGCGTAGCCCTCCAGTCCGTCGGAGCGGGTGCCGGAGATGCTGGGGCGGGGGCCGGGGAGATTGATGAGCGCGTGCTCCGGTCCGGCGAACGGTCGGACGGCGGCCAGCAGCGCGTCGGCGGCGGCCTCCCAGTGCGACCTGGTCCAGCCGGTGCGGGGGCTGAGGGCGCGGTCCTCGGGCGGGAGCGCGGGCAGGGGTGCTGAACGCATGACCAATCGGATCAACCATCCAGATTTTTTGAGCGAATGATCTGATGATGATGGGCACAACCCGCCCCATCGCCCCTCATGCCAGGATCGTTACCAGAAAGTGGCCCGCAGAAGTCGTATCGATTGAGATCACTTGATCCTCGGCTCTTGACTCCGATCCCATGCGGTCGCAAGATGGCCACACCGCCGGGCTGATCCCCCTTCCTCGCTCAGCGATCCGGCCCCCCTCTCGGGCATCCCCGACCCCCTCCACAGGAGCCGTGCCATGTCTGCTTCTCGCACCTCCGGCCGCAGAGCCCTCCGCCTGACCGCCACGCTCACCGCCTCCGCGCTCTCGATCACGCTGCTCGCGGCCTGCGGCAGCGGCGGCAGCTCGGACGCCGCCCCGGCGAGCGACGGCCAGCCGGTCACCATCACCTTCTGGGGCTGGGCCAAGGGCACCAAGGAGGTCGTCGACGCGTTCAACGCCTCGCACAAGGACGTCCAGGTCAACTTCGAGCAGATCCCGTCCGGTGTGGCCGGCGGTTACGCGAAGATCTCCGACGCCTCCAAGGCCGGCAACGCCCCCGACGTGTTCAACGTCGAGTACGCGGCGCTGCCGGACTTCGTCAGCCAGGGCGCCGTCCAGGACATCACCAAGCTGGTCTCCACCGACCTCAAGGCGAAGTACCTGCCGCAGGCCGTCGAGCTGACCACGCTGGCCAAGGCGCAGTGGGCGCTGCCGCTGGACGCCGCCCCGCAGGCGCTCTTCTACCGCAAGGACCTGTTCGAGAAGGCCGGCATCACCACCGCGCCGCAGACCTGGGACGAGTACCGCGCGGACGCCCAGAAGCTGAAGGCCGCCAACCCGAACACCCGGATCGGCACCTTCTTCCCGGACGACCCGAGCACCTTCGAGGCGCTGTCCTGGCAGGCCGGCGCGCACTGGTTCACCGGCCAGCAGGACACCTGGAGCGTGGACATCAACAGCAGCCAGACCAAGTCGGTCACCGACTACTGGCAGCAGATGGTCGCCGACGACCTGGTCCGCGTGCAGCCGTCGTTCAGCCAGCAGTGGACCGCCTCGCTGCAGAAGGGCGAGACCGCCGCGTACCTCGGCGCGGCCTGGGGCGGCGGCGTGCTGAAGTCCACCCTGGCCTCCACCCCGGACGCCTCCGGCAAGTGGGCGGTCGCCCCGATCCCGAGCTGGGACGGCAAGCCGGCCAGCGGCATGCTCGGCGGCTCGGTCTTCGCGGTCTCGAAGAACAGCAAGAAGGCCAAGGCCGCCGTCGAGTTCGCGACCTGGGCCACCACCACGCCCGAGGGCATCAAGGCGCGCATCGCCTCCGGCACCTCCTCGCTCTTCCCGGCCGACCCGGAGCTGATCCCGTCCGCCAAGGCCGCCTTCAACACCGACTTCTACGGCGGGCAGGACATCTACTCGGTCTTCGTCGACTCCTCCAAGTCGATCCGGCCGGGCTGGACCTGGGGCCCCACCATGGGCCTGACCAACAACGCCATGAAGGACGTGTTCGGCAAGCTCGGCCAGGGCGGCACCATCCAGTCCGCGGTCGACGCCGCCCAGCAGGGCACCATCGCCGAGCTCAAGAACCGCGGACTCAAGGTCGCCCAGTGACCGACCGCACCACCGGCACCACCGGCCCCTCCCGCGCCGCCACCGTCAGGCGGCGCGGGAGGGGCGGGGCCCCCGCCCTCCTGCTGGCCCCGTTCTTCGTCCTGTTCACCGCGGCGACGCTGGTCCCGATCGGCTACGCGGTGTACCTGAGCCTGTTCACCGAGCGCCGCTCGGGCCTCGGCTTCGGCGCGCCCGAGACGGTCTTCACCGGACTCGCCAACTACGGCCGCGCGCTGGGCGACCCGGCGTACCGCGACGGCTACCTGACCATCGCCCAGTACTGCCTGCTGTACATCCCGGTGATGGTCTGCCTGTCGCTGGCGGTGGCCCTGCTGCTGGACTCGGTGCTGGCCCGCGCCAAGCGCTTCTTCCAGCTCGCGCTGTTCCTGCCGCACGCCGTCCCCGGCATCATCGCGGCCCTGGTGTGGACGTACCTGTACACGCCCGGCATCAGCCCGGTGCTGGACGCCCTGAGCGGCGCCGGAGCCCAGCTCGACGTGCTCGGCCACCCGCTGCCCGCCGTGGTCAACATGGCGGTCTGGGAGTGGACCGGCTACAACATGATCATCTTCTTCGCCGCCCTGCAGGCCGTCCCCCGCGAGGTCCTGGAGGCGGCCGTGGTCGACGGCGCCGGCGCCCTGCGCACCGCGTTCAGCATCAAGGTCCCGCTGATCAAGGCGTCGATCGCGATGGTCGGCCTGTTCACCGTCATCGGCTCGCTCCAGCTCTTCACCGAACCGGTGATCCTCCGCGGCGCCTCCCCGGGCGTCACCAGTACCTGGACCCCGAACATGTACGCCTACACCGCCGCCTTCGAGCGCAACGACTACGGTCTGGCCGCAGCCGCCTCCGTGCTGCTCGCCCTGGCCGCGGCGCTGCTCTCCTACGTCGTCACCCGGGCCACCCGGGGCCGCTCCGCGCGCCGGACGGAGGCCACCCGATGAGCACGCACGCCAAGCAGCACCGCCCCTGGGCGCTCTCCAAGGCCGCCGTCAACGGCGCCCTGGTCCTGGTCACCCTCTACACCCTGCTCCCGCTCGGCTGGCTGCTCACCGCCTCCGCCAAGAACACCCCCGACCTGCTCGGCGGCAACACCCTCACGCCGGGCAACTTCCACCTCGGCCAGAACCTGCACGACCTGGCCACCGCGGACGGCGGCATCTACTGGCGCTGGTACCTCAACTCCCTGCTGTACGCCGGGGGCGGCGCCCTGCTCTGCGCGTTCATCTGCGTCTGCGCGGGCTACGCCTTCGAGGTCTACCGCTTCCGCGGCAAGGAGAAGCTCTTCGGCCTGGTCCTGGTCGGCGTCCTGGTGCCCACCACCGCGCTGGCCCTGCCGATGTACCTGCTCGCCTCCGAGGTGGGGATCGTCAACACCTTCTGGGCCGTCTTCCTGCCCAGTCTGGTGTTCCCGTTCGGCGTGTACCTGTCCCGGATCTTCGTCGCCGGCTACGTGCCCGGCGAGGTCCTGGAGGCCGCCCGGATGGACGGCGCCGGGGAGCTGCGCACCTTCTGGTCGATCGGTCTGAAGATGGTCATGCCCGGCTTCGTGACCGTCTTCCTGTTCCAGTTCACCGCCATCTGGAACAACTTCTTCCTGCCGCTGGTGATGCTCTCCGACACCAAGCTCTTCCCGGTCAGCCTGGGCCTCTACTCCTGGAACAGCCAGACCCACGCCGAGCCGCAGTTCTACCCCCTGGTCGTCACCGGGTCACTGCTCGCCGTGCTCCCGCTCGTCATCGCCTTCGTCGCCCTGCAGCGGCACTGGAAGGCCGGCCTCACCGCGGGAAGCGTCAAGTGACCTCGCCCGCCCCCGGCTTCGCAGACCCCTCGGAGAATCGCGTGCCCCAGCAGTCCACCGCAGCCGCCCGGTCCGCCGCCCCGGCGGACCCCGAGCGGCGCCGCCCGCGGGCCGTGCTGGCCATGCACCCGCAGCTCGCCCCGCAGCTGATCGACGCTCCGGCGATGGCCCGGCTCACCGGCCTCGCCGACCTCGACCCGTCGCTGGTGGTCGACGACTTCACCACCCCCGCGGCCGCCGCCGCGCTGGCCGACGCCGACGTCCTCGTCACCAGCTGGGGCTGCCCGCCCCTCGACGAGGCGGTCCTGGCGGCCGCACCCCGGCTGCGCGCCGTCATCCACGCCGCGGGCTCGGTCAAGCACCACGTCACCGACGCCTGCTGGCAGCGCGGCCTCCAGGTCACCTCCGCCGCCTGGGCCAACGCCCTGCCGGTCGCCGAGTACACCGTCGCCGCCGTCCTGTTCGCCAACAAGCAGCTGCTGCGGCTGGCCGCCGACTACCGCGAGCTGCGGGCCCGGCACGACTGGCAGGCCGCCTACCCGCGGATCGGCAACTACCGCCGCACCGTCGGCGTCGTCGGCGCCTCCCAGATCGGCCGCCGGGTGCTCGAACTGCTCCGGCCGTTCGACCTGGACCTGCTGCTGCACGACCCCTTCCTCGCGCCCGACGAGGCCGCCGCGCTCGGCGCCCGTCTGGTGGAGCTCGACGAACTGTGCACGCTCAGCGACGTGGTGAGCGTCCACGCGCCCGAGCTGCCCGCCACCCGGCACATGATCGACCGCCGCCGGCTCGCCCTGCTGCCCGACGGCGGCACGGTGATCAACACCTCGCGCGGCTCGCTGATCGACCAGGAGGCACTAGTCGACGAACTGGTCACCGGGCGTCTGCACGCCGTCCTGGACGTCACCTCACCCGAGGTGCTGCCCGAGGACTCGCCGCTCTACGACCTGCCGAACGTGCTGCTCACCCCGCACGTCGCCGGCTCCATGGGCACCGAACTGCACCGGATGGCGGCCGCCGCCGTCGACGAGCTCGCCCGGTTCGCCGCCGGACTGCCCTTCGCGCACCCCGTGCTGGCCCAGGAGATCCACCGCACCGCCTGACGGCGCGCTGACCCGCCGTCAACACCTGAGCGCCTACCGCCCCGAGGGGTGGTAGGCGCTCCGTCGTCGGTCCGTCAGCTCAGCGGGCGGCAGAGCAGCGCGTCCGGGACGCCGTAGTGCAGCCACCTCCAGGTGCAGGCGACGCCGGCGACGTACTCGTTGTCGGCGCACTGGCCCATGTAGTACCCGGGCGCCCAGTCACTGCCCACGTACCGCTCGTCGGCGACCTTCACATACGCGGCGCCGCCGGGCGCGGGTTTCCGGCGATCGTCGCTCACGCTTCACCCACGGGCCTCGATTGGCGCACGTACCATCGGTGCTTTCGATCAGCGCGTGACCGAGTGATACTTATTTGCGCACCACACCACCGAGGTCCGGCCCGACGTCCCGGGCGGCGATAAGGGGAGCCATGACCATCACCGCCGAACAGCGGCGCGCCCGGATCCTCGAAGTGGTCCGGGAACTGGGCACGGTCCGCGTGCTGGAGCTGGCGGCCCGGATCGACACGGCTCCGGTGACGGTGCGCAGGGACGTCGCCGCGCTCGCCGAGAGCGGCCAGCTGCGCCGCTCGCACGGGGCCGTCTCCCTGCCGCTCGGCGACGCCGCACCCGGCGCCGCCGTCGGACGCGACCGGGTGATCGGCATGCTGGTGCCCACCGTCGGCTCGTACTTCGACGAGGTGATCGACGGGGCGCGCACGGCGGCCGCGGCCACCGGCGCCCGGCTGGTGCTCGGCATCGCCTCCTACGAGGCCGCGGACGACCGGGCCCAGGTCGGCCAGTTGCTCGACGCCGGCGTCGACGGGCTGCTGTTGACCCCGAACTGGCACCCGGGCAGCGACCCGGCGGACGCGGCGTGGATCCGCGAACTGCCGGTGCCGGCCGTGCTGGTGGAACGGCTCGCCGCCCCCGGCAGCGCCGCGGCCGACCTGCCCGCGGTCGGCTCCGACCACCGCCACGGCGTCCTGCTCGCCCTGCGCCACCTGGCCTCGCTCGACCACAAGTCGGTCCTGCTGGCGGCCCGCGAGGACAGCTGGACGGCCCACCAGGTGCGGGCCGGCTACGCCGAGGCCGTGCGCCTGCTGGACCTCGAACCCCGACCGGTGATCGACATCCACCGCCCGGGCCTGGACACCGAGGCCGTGGCCGAGCGGATCGCCGAGGCGGTCGCCGACGGGGTACGCGCGGTGCTGGTGCACAACGACCACGAGGCGATCCAGCTGGTTCCGGCGCTGCGCGCCCGCGGCCTGCGGGCGCCCGACGACCTCGCGCTGATCTCCTACGACGACGTGTTCGCCGCCCTGGCGGCCCAGCCGCTCACCGCGGTCGCCCCGCCCAAGCGGGCGGTGGGCGCGGCCGCCGTGGAGCTGGTGCTCCGACGGCTCGCCACCGGTCCGGACCTGCCGGTCCACCACGTGCGGCTGCTGCCCCGACTCAAGATCCGGACCTCCTGCGGAGGCGACACCCGCGAGCAGTGACGCCTCGCGGAGTGGGCCGACGGCCGGTCGGAGGAGGGGGCTTCCGACACCGGCCGTCGGCGGCCCGGGTGCCGGACCTTCCCGACCCAGCCCATCGGCCCCGAACCGCGGCGGATGGGCCCGTTTGCGCGCGAGCGTCCGCCACACCCGACAATCTACGGATCAGGATCGGATCAAGTCAACATTCGAGCTTCATTTGAACATCAAGTGGTCATTTGATCTGAGCGTCAGTGGTCCTGGCGCAGCTCCTCGTAGGCCCGCCCCACGCGCTTGCGGGTGGTACCGAGCTTCCTGAGCACCTTGGCGACGTGGTGCTCGACGGTGCGCGGCGACAGGAACAGCGCGTCGGCGATCTGCTGGTTGGTGGCTCCCCCGGCGAGCAGCTCGGCGACCTGGTGCTCCCGCGGCGAGAGGTCGCCGCCGTAGCCGCGGCGGCCGGGTGCGGGCCGGGCCAGACCGAGCTCGCGCAGGCCGTGTTCGCAGCGCGCGGCGTCGGCGGTGGCGCCGAGCTCCGCGAACGCCGTCAGCGCCTCGGTGACCAGCGCGGAGGCCGCGGCCGGGTCGGCGCCGCGCAGGGCGACGCCCTGCCGTTCCACCGCCCGGGCCCGCTCGTACGGGCGTCCGATCGCCTGCCACCTCCGGGCGGCGGCGGCGTAGTGCCCGACCGCGGCGTCCGGCTCGGCGTGCTCGGCCAGCAGGCCGAGGGCGAGCTCCAGGTCGGCGGCGGCGGCCGGGCTGTCCCGCCCGCCGACGGCGCGCTCGACCTCGCCGGCCAGCTGTTCGGCGGCCGCCCGCTCGTCGCAGGCCAGCGCAGCCTCGACGGCGACCGGCACCAGGCCGGGCGACTTGGCCCAGGTCCCGGCCCGCCGCAGCAGGTCCACCGCCGGCGCGGCGACCGCCCAGGCCCGGGCCGGCGAGCCCTGGGCGAGGTGAACGGCGCCCAGGCCGGCGGCGGCCCGCAGGGCGACGCTCACCGCGAGCTGCCGCTCCCCCGCCTCCGCGGCGCTGCCGAACTGCTCCAGCGCCGCCGCCCGCTGCCCGCGGGCGGCGGCGAGGAACCCGGTCACCAGTGCGCGCTCGGTGTGCGGGACGGCGATGCCGGGGAACTCGTCGATCAGCGCGTCGAAGCGTTCGTCGATGCCCTCCCAGTCCCCCGCCAGCGCGGCCAGCCGCAGCAGGGCGACCCGCGCGTAGCACGCGACGAGCGGGCTGCCGGCCCGTACGGCCAGGCCCTGGGCCTCGGTCATCAGGGCCGTCGCCCGCCGGTCGTGGCCGAGTTCGATCGCGGCGTCCGCGATGTTGTGCAGGGCCCGCGCGGTCTGCCGGACCACCTCGGGGTCGTCCGCGTGCCGGGGCAGCTGCTCGGCCAGCGCCCACACGTCCTGGTCTGCCAGCCAGGTCAGCAGCGTCAGCCGGGAGGCCCGGACGGCCGCCTTCACCGCCTGGTCCGGGCTGTCCCCGACGGTGTCCTCGGCGCGTTCGATCCAGTGCAGGCCGTGCTCGACGCCCTTCCGCTCGTCGAAGGCCAGGGCCAGCAGCGCCCGGGCGGCGCGTTCCGGGCGGGCCCGGAGCTCGTCCGCGGCCCGGGCGACCTCGCGGAATCCGGCCAGGTCGTCGGCCTCGTTCAGCAGCAGCAGGCCGTGGGCGAGGCGGATCTCGCCGCGGATCTCCACCGGGAGCTGGGGGTCGGCGAGCAGGCGGCGCAGCAGGCGGGCGTTGGTGGCGAAGTCGACGCCGTTGGCGGCGATCCCGGCCAGCGCCAGAGCCGCGCGGGAGCGCTGCTCGCCGGCCAGCCGGGGCTCTTCGAGGAGTTGGTGGAGCAGGGTCGCGGCGGTGCCGGTGTCACCGACCGACACGGCCTGCTCGGCCGCGTCCTGGGCGCGCACGAGCCACGCCTCGCGGTCGCCGGCGGCCTGGGTGTGGTGCGCGATCTGCACCAGCCGCGGGGGTGTGCGGGCCTGCAGGGCCGCCACGGCGCGCCGGTGCAGGCGGACCCGCGCGGGTGCGGGGATGTGCCCGTAGGCGACCTGCTGGGCGAGGACGTGCCGGAACACGTACCGGCCGTCGTCGGCCTCGCGCAGCACGGACGCCTGGAGCAGTTCGATCAGCGCCCGGGCGCCGTCGGGCGCGTCCAGCCGGGCGATCGTGGCCAGCAGGTCCTCGTCGGCGGGTACCGCCAGCACCGCGGCGGCCTCGGCGACCGCCCCGGCCTCGCGGGACAGCATGCCGAGGCGCTCGGTGACCGCCTCGCTGAGACCGCGCGGCACGTCCGCGTCCTGGAGGCGGGCGGCGGCGTCCGCGTACCCGTGGGTGCGGCCGTGTTCGGCGAGGGTGATCAGGTCCTCCTCCGCCACCAGCGGCAGCCCCTCGCTGCGCTGGTACAGGGCCGTGCCCAGGTGCGCGGTGGCGTCGGGTCCCATGGCGGCGACCGCCAGTTCCTGGATGTCGGGCTCGGCGAGCGGGCCGAGCCGGATGACGGTGCCGCTGGTGCCGGGCGGGTGGCGGTAGGCGGCGCCGAGGACGGCGCTCTTCGGCGGGAGGTCCTCGGCCCGGTAGGTCAGCACCAGGCTGAGCTGCGGGGGCAGGTCGCGCGCCAGCAGCAGGAGCAGGTCGCGGGTCGCCTCGTCCACCCAGTGCAGGTCCTCGACCACCAGCGCGGTCGGTCCGAGTGCCCCGAGGAGCGAGCGCACCGCCTGCACCAGGCGGAAACGCTGCGCGGAGGCGTCCAGCGGCTGGGAGGGCGGCGGCGGGAGCCGGTCGGCGAGGTCGGGCAGCAGCGGGGCGAGCGCGCCGGCGGTCGGCGGGAGCGGGCTCTCGGCCCGCTGGAGGTCGGCCCGGCGCAGGGCGTCCACGACCGGCCCGTACGGCAGGGGTTCCCGCAGGGGGTGGCAGAACCCGGTCAGCACCTGGTGGCCGTTGCGGGCGAGCACCGCGGCGGCCTCCCGGATCAGCCGGGACTTGCCGACCCCCGCCTCCCCTTCCACCAGCACCACGGCCGGCGGATGCCGCACCGCCGCCAGCAGCAGCCCCGACTCGCGGCCGCGGCCGACGAACCGGAACCGCCCGCCGGGATCAGCCGTCCCGCCGTCGAGCGCGCGCGTCACGTGACCACCGTCCTTGCGTGACCACGGTAGGGCCGGCCCCTGGGGGCGGCAAGCAGCGTCGCCGCAGGCGGTCGGCGCGTCACCCGGGGTGCGGCACCGGGACCTTCGCCACCGCTCGCGTGCCGTCCGGGTCGCACCACAGCATGCAGCCGGTCGAGTACGCGTTGACCAGTGCCAGGCCGCGCCCGGCCAGGGCGCCGCCGCCGCTGTCGAGGACGGTCGACGCGGGCGCCGCGCGCCACTGGCCGCGGTCCCGGACCTCGATGGTCAGCGTGTGCGGGCGGAGGCCGATCAGCACGGCCACGTCGGGGCTCGCGCTGTGCCGCACGGCGTTGGTCGCCAGCTCGGTGACGATCAGTGCCGCGGCGTCCGTGACGCTCTCCGGCAGCCGCCAGTGCCGTGCCACGGTCCGGGCGAAGCGCCGCATCCCCGGCACCGAGCGGGCCTCCGCGGGAACCACGCAGGCGGCGGCACTGTCGGCCGGGCGGCCTGCGCGGGTCGTCGACTGGTGGCAGGTGTCGGCGGTGGGCATCGGGACTCCCTGGGGGCTGGACGGTACCTCTCCCACACCCTCCGGGACCGGACCCGGAGAAACCATGCGGACCCCGGACGATGCGGGTACCCATTCCTCCCCGCCCCGACCCGCGGCGAGGCGGCCGCCGGGAGGGCCGGTGCGCGGCGTGGCGGGTGCCGGTGGGAGTCACCGGACCGCCCGCCCGGCAAGCCTCGCGACGGGCCGACGGGCTCGCGGCCCGGGGAGGACGAGGTCCCAGGCGAGCAGCGCCGCGCCGAGGCACCCGGCCAGGCGGCCGAGGCGGGCCGGGACGATCATCGGCGGGGCGCCGAAGGCCAAGCCGCTCGGCCACGGCGGCGCGCAGCGGGACGAGGTACGGGTCCCCGGCGCGGGCCAGCCCGCCGCCGATGACGATCCGCTCGGGGTCGAGGAGGCGGATCGCGGCGCCGAGGCCGTCGGCGAGGGCGTCGATCGCGTCCGCCCAGATCCGGGCGGCGACGGTGTCGCCGGCCTGCGCGCGCCGCTGGACCTCGTCGGCGCCCACCCCGGCCTCGCCGGTGGCGTGGCGGTAGCGGCGGGCGACGGCCGCGGCCGAGGCGAGGGTCTCGACGCAGCCGCGGCCGCCGCAGGCGCACGGATCGCCGCCCGGGCGGACCACCAGGTGGCCGAGTTCCCCGGCGGACCGCCGCGCGCCCGCGTGGACCTTGGCGTCGAGCACCAGGGCGGCGGCGACGCCGGTGCCGACCGGGACGAAGAGCGAGGAGCGGCAGCCCCGGCCCGCGCCGATCCTGGCCTCGGCGAACCCGCCGGCCCGCACGTCGTGCCCGAAGGCCACCGGGACGTCGACCTGCTCGGCCAGCCAGTCGCGTACCGGAACGTCGCGCCAGCCGAGGTTCGCGGCGTGCACGGCCGTGCCCGCCGCCTCGTCGACGATGCCCGGCACCACGATGCCCGCCGCGACCGGCGCGAACCGGTCGGCGAGGTCGCGGGCGTGGGCGAGGACCGTCTCGACCACGGCCTCCGGGCCCAAGTCGGCGCGGGTGGGGTGCCGTTCGGTGTGGACCAGCGAACCGTCGGCGGCCATCACACCGGCCTTGATCTCGGTGCCGCCCACGTCCAGGGCGATGACGCGACCGGCGGACGCCGGAAGGCGGTGGTCACTCACGATCACCCGATCCGATGTGGTCACGCGGTGTCGCCTCGAAATCCGCCGGGTGTGCCGCAGGTCTTGACGCGGACACCGGACCTGTCCACTCTTGCTCGAACATGCTTGATTCCAGCCATTACGAGTCAAGTTCAATCACGCATTGCATGCCTAGGAGCATCGCATGAGATGGCACCACCGTGTACTCGGAATCTGTTCGGCGGCTTTCCTGACGGCCGGTCTGGCAGTCACCGCGGGCACGCCTGCCGTGGCCGACACCCTCGCGGCCAACACCAGCACCCCGGTCGGCACCAAGCCGATGATGGGGTTCAACAACTGGGCCCGTTTCACCTGCACGCCGCAGGCGCGGCTGGACGGCACCCGGGACGGCTACTCCTTCCAGCAGTTCATGGAGGACCAGGCGAAGGCCATGAAGGACACCGGCCTGGTCTCCGCCGGATACACCAACCTCACCGTCGACGACTGCTGGATGCAGCGGACCTCCGCCGGCTACCTGCACGGCGCCGCCGCCTGGAACGGCAGCAGCCAGCCCGGGTTCGACTGGGAGCTCACCGACTACGCGAACTACGTCCACGGCCAGGGCATGGACGTCGGCGTGTACAGCACGTCCGGGGTGAACACCTGTCAGGGCGTGCCCGGCGGCATCATGGGCCACGAGCAGGTCGACGCCAACTCGCTCGCGTACTGGGGCGTCGACTCGCTGAAGCTGGACAACTGCGGCACCACGACGAGCAACCGCCAGCAGGAGTTCACCGCCACGGCGAACGCGCTGAAGACGGCCACGGCGAACACCTCCCGCAAGATCCTCTTCAACGAGTCCGCGCCGGCCGGGTACGGCCCGAGCTCCGCGGAGAAGTACCGCACCATGGACTGGGTCCGCGGCCTCGGGCAGATGTGGCGCGACAGCCCCGACATCGCGGTCTGGCACAACGCCACGCCGATGGCCTCCGGCTGGGACTGGCAGCACGGCTCGGACTACTACGAGGGCGGTGTGCTGCAGAACTTCACCGACACCGTGGCCCTCGCCCGCTACAACGGCGCCGGCAACCACAACGACGCCGACATGCTGCTGATCGGTGACAACAACCAGCTCACCCTCGCCGAGCAGCGCAGCCAGTTCGCGCTGTGGTCCGCGATGGGCTCGCCGCTGATGATCAGCACCGACGTCCGCAAGATGGCCGCCGACCCGGCCACCTACGCGCCCCAGCTCGGCATCCTGAAGAACGCCGACATCATCGCCGTCGACCAGGACACCACCGCCGGCGGCTACCTCGCCGCCCGCGACGGCGCCGCCACGACCTCCGGCACCGAGGTCGTCGTCAAGCCGCTCGCCGACGGCTCCCGCGCCGTGGTCGTGCTCAACAAGAACGCCACCCCCACCACCTACACCCTCGACCTCAGCCGCGTGGGCTTCGCCAACACCGGCTGCGCCCGCACCGCCAAGGACCTGTGGGCCCACACCAGCGCCCAGGTGACCGGGTCGATCACCACCACCATCGCGGCCCACGACAACGCCATGTACACCATCGCGCCCGGCAGTTGCGGCGCGGCGCAGGCCACCGGCCAGATCCAGGCCGCCCAGCCCGGCTTCCAGGCGTACGCCTTCTGCCTCGACGCCTACAACGGCGCCACCAACGGCACCACCGTCGGCCTGTGGGACTGCCAGAGCGGCAGCAACCAGCAGTGGCAGCGCCAGGCGAACGGCCAGATCAGCTCGCTGGCCGCCCCCTCGCTCTGCCTCTCCGGCGAGAGCACCGGCCTGAAGCTGCGCACCTGCGACGGCACCGACGCGAAGCAGCTCTGGACCTACACCCGGGCCGGCCAACTCAAGGCCAACGGCCAGTGCGCCGACATCGCCGGCGGGGTCCTCGACCAGCGCAGCGCCGCCGTCGCCACCTACACCTGCGGCACCTACCAGCCCAACCAGACCTGGAGCGCCCCCTTCACCACTCCCCCCAGCCCGTAAGCGAGACCCGCGCGCGAGACCGGACGGCCCCCGCCCCTGTGCGGGGGCCGTCCCCGTGCGCCGGTGGTGCTACCCGGTGCGGCGCAGCAGGTCGGAGAGGGCGAGGCGGGACGAGACGTCGAGTTTGCGGTAGATGCGGGAGAGGTGGGTCTCCACCGTGCGGGGGCTGAGGAAGAGGCGTTCGGCGATCTCGCGGGTGCGCAGGCCGGCCGCGGCGAGTTCGGCGATCTCCCGTTCGCGCTCGCTGAGCAGGCCGAAGGGGTGGGCGGTGCGGGAGTGCGCGGACAGCTCGGCGCGGACGCGGGTCACGCGTTGCGCGACGAGCAGCGCCGCGTGGGTACGGGCGACCGCCTCGGCGGCGTCGAGCCGCCCGAGGGCCTCGGCCGGGCCGTGGGCCTGGTGGACGGAGTGCGCGCCGGCGGCGAGGGTCCAGGCGTACTGGACGGGCATGCCGGCTGAGCGGAACGTTTCGGCGGCGAGGGTGAACTGACGGGCCGCCGGGTCGTGTTCGCCGTCGGCCGCGTGCAGGTGGGCGCGGGCGGTGCGGGCGTAGGCCTGCTGGACGGGCAGGCCGAGGCGGTCGGCTTCCGCCTCGGCGGACTTGACGAGGCGTTGGGCCTCCTCGCGGTCCCCGCAGTCGAGGGTGGCGGTGGCCAACAGGGAGAGCAGGAAGGGCCGGGAGAAGGGCCGGACCTGGGGCAGGTGGTTGCCGCGTGCGGTGTCCAGCAGGGTCCGCCGGCAGCCGGCGGGGTCGCCGGCGAGCAGCCGGGCGTGGGCGAGCAGGCCCGTCGCCGAGGCGCTCCACCAGTCGTGGCCGGGCGGGTGGGCGCCCGTCGCCTCCTCGACCAGGGCCAGGGCGTCGTCGGCGTACTCCTGGCCTCGGGCCCACAGCAGGGCGGTGGCGCGGATCACCTGGGCCAGGGTGACCGCGGGCTGCACGCCGAGGGAGCGGCCGAGGTGCTCGGCCTCGCGGGCGTGCTGCTGGGAGGCGTCCAGGCGGCCGGTCCACTGCTCGGCGGTGGCGAGTCCGAGGAGCCGGTGCAGCAGGATCGGCCGCAGCGGACCGGTGCGGTCGGCGGTCAGCCCCCGGCTCAGGTGGCGGGCCGCGTCGGTGAACCGCTCCAGGTAGAGCTCGGCGCTGCCGAGCAGGGCGAGGGTCTCGGGGGTGCGTCCGGCGAGCGGGTCCGGAAGGGCGTCCACCAGCCGGGCGCAGTGGGCGACTTCGTCGAGCGCCTCGGCCAGCTCTCCGGCGTGGGTGACGCAGAGGGCGTCGAGCACCCGGAGCACGGTGCGGTCGGCCCCGTTCGCGCCACCGGCCCGGTCGGACCCGTTCGCGCCCCCGCCCCCGTCGGCCCCGTGGGAGCCGCCGCCGCCGTCCGCCTCGCCGAGCGCCCGGACGGCCTGCCGGAGCAGGGCGCGGGCCTGGTCGTGCGTCCCGCGCAGGACGTGCACCAGCCCGTGCTCGATGACCAGTTCGGCGGCTTCGGCCGGGAGCGGGACGGGCAGCGGGCGGGGCAGCAGGCCGAGGGCGGCGTCGGCGATGGCCGCCGCTTCCGCGTGCCGGCCGAGCTGCCGCTCGGCGCCGGCGCAGACGGCGTGGGCCTGGAGCAGCTGCCGCTCGGTGAGCGCCGCGGCCCGGCGGCCCAGCAGGTCGTGCGCACGGGTGCGGGCCTCGTCCAGCTGGCCCGAGGCGATCAGCGCGCGGCAGCAGGCGAGTTCCAGCTCGGTGCGGACGGCGGCGTCCGCACCCCCGGCGGGCAGCGACTCCAGGGCGAGGCGCAGCCAGTGCGCGGCGGTCGCCGGTTCCTGCGCGGCGATCTCCGCGGCGCCGTCCGCGAGGGTGCGGGCGGCGAGCGCGGCGTCGCTGCCCAGCAGGTGCTCGGCGTGCCGGGCGCGGTCGCGGGCCCGGCCGCCGCGGGCGGTGGCGAGGTCCAGCGCCCGGCGGTGGGCGCGCAGCCGGAAGGAGAGTCCGGCGCGCTCGTGCGCGACGTGGCCGACGACGGGGTGACGGAACATCAGGCCGCCTCGCCAGTCCGCCTGGCGCACCAGGTCGGCGGCCTCCAGTTCGGCGAGCGCGTCGAGGGTGGCGTCCATGCCCAGCTCGGAGACCCGGGCGACGTCCTCCGGGCGGAACGGGCTGCCGGCGACGGCGGCGGCCGAGGCCGTGAGCACGGCCGGCGGCGACAGCGCGTCGAACTCGGCGGCCAGCGGTTTCGCCGCGCGCAGCAGCCCGGCGCTGTCGGTGCCCGCGCGGTCGGGCCAGTGCTCGGGGCGCCAGCCCGCCGCGGCGAGCAGGCGCACGTACCGCGGGTTGCCCTCGGCCGCGGCGCACAACCGGGCCGTGAACTCCCGGAGTTCGGCCGGGGTGCGGAACGCGGGGACGGCGGGGGCGGGCAGGTCGGCGAGCAGCGCGGCCACGGCGTCGGGGGTGAGGGGGCCCGGTTCGATCCGCGTCACCGTTCCCGTCCGCGCGCCGTCCGCCAGGGCGTCCCGTAACTCGGGCGCGGTCTGCCCGGGGCGGTGCGCGAGGGCGAGCAGGAACGGGGCGGGCACCACGGAGCGCACCAGCCGGACGAGCAGCGCCGTCGAGTCCGGGTCGCACAGGTGGACGTCGTCCAGGACCAGGACGCACCCCGCCGCCCAGGCGGCCGACCGGTCGCCCTCCTCGTCGAAGCGCTGCGGCCGTCCGCCGGCCGCCTGCCGCGCCTCCCAGGCGTCGCGGAACACCTGCAGCGGGGCGGCGGCCCGGCGCAGGGCGTGCGCGCGGACCACCGGGACGCCCCGCTGGGCGGCCAGGCCGGCGAGCGCCGCGGCCAGCCGGGTCTTCCCGCTGCCCGGCTCCCCGGAGATCTCCACGACCGCGCCCCGGCCGCCGCCCAGCGGCTCCAACGCCCTTGCGAGCAGGCGGAGTTCGGCGTCCCGTCCGACGAGACGCCCGGCGGCGGCCGGTGGGTGCACTGCGGCCATGGGGCGCCGTCCTCCCTTTCAGGGGCCGAGGCGAGCGCCCGCGGGTGCGCCGCACGGGGGCTCGACTTCCGTTTCTGAAGTACTGTGCCCGCTTCGGCGTCGTTTTCAACGCCAGTACGGTGCTTTGCAGTTCGATCAGTCGGGGATGTCCCATGTGAACCGGTGCACGTGGATGCCGAAGTACGGGAAGGACTCCACGGTGCGCACCTGCGGGATGGCACGGATCCGGTCGTTGATGAGGCTGGACAGCTCGTCCATGGTCCGGCAGACGACCTCCGCGAACAGGTCGAACGAGCCGGCCGTGGACACCAGGTAGATCACGCTGTCGATGCCGTCCAGGGTGTCGATGACGTCCGGCAGCCCGCCGTCGACCCTGATGCCGAGCAGCGCCATGACGGGCAGTCCGAGTTTCAGCGGGTCGGTGACCGCGGCGAACTGCAGCAGGCCGCGCTCCATCAGCCGCTGCACCCGGGTGCGCACGGCGGGGGCGGACAGCCCGACCTCCCGGCCCAGGTCGGTGTACGAGGCGCGGCCGTCCTGCTGGAGCAGCCGGATCAGGATCCTGTCGAGCGCGTCCAGCTCGTCACGGGCCGTCACGTGGTCCCCTCTCCCTCACCCCGGGTGTGCGAACGAGACCGTAGCAACTCGGCGGCCGCCGGGGGGTGCCCCCGACCTCGGCGGCTGCGCGGATACGTACCGCGATTACGTGCTTCCCCCGACGCAGTCGCATCTGCGTTCGATGAAGCTGGGGTCCCGCTGCCGACCGCCGTCGAGTCGAAAGGCCGGTCAAACGTGACCATGTGCGAGCCGCCGACCGCACCGCAGGGCGCGTCCCGCGTCCGGTTCTCCCTGCTCGGGCCGCTGGCGGTCCGGATCGGGGACGACGTGGTGGCGCTCGGTCCGCTCAAACAGCGGCTCGTCCTCGCCATGCTGCTCTGCCAGCCCAACCGGTTCGTCCCGGTCGACCGGCTGATCGAGGCCGTCTGGGCCGACGAACCGCCCCGCACGGCGCGCAAGAACATCCAGGTCTACGTCTCCGCCCTGCGCCGGACGCTGGCCCCCGCCGGGGACCGGATCGTCCACGGGCCCGGGGGCTACCTGCTGCGGCTCGCCGAGCCCGAACTGGACGTCCTGCGGTTCCAGGCCCTCGCCGGGACCGCGCGCCGCACCGCCGCGGACGGCCGGCTCGAAGCGGCCTACGGGCTGTTCGACAGCGCCCGGCGGCTGTGGACCGGGCCGCCGCTCCCCGAACTGCGCTGCTCCGAACTGCTGCGCGGACAGGTCGGCCAACTGGTCGGCCGCTACCTCGCGGTGTGCGAGGACTGGGCGGAGGCCGCGCTGGACGCGGGCCGGCCCGCGGAGGTCGCCGAGGTGACGGCGGAGCTGCTGGAGCAGCACCCGCTGCGCGAACGGCTGCGGGCCGCGCACCTGTCGGCGCTGCACCGGTGCGGGCGGCGGGCCGAGGCGCTGGCCGCGTACGAGGAGGTCCGGCAGCTGCTGTCCCGGGAACTGGGCCTGCCGCCGAGCTCCGCCCTGACGACGCTGTACGAGTCGATCCTCGCGGACGACGGGCCCGTGCCGGGCCCCGGGTGGCCGGGGCAGCGCCGCGCTCCGGTCGCGCTGCCCTCCGCCGTCGCCGACTTCACCGGCCGCGGCGAGGAGCTGCGGGACCTGCTGGCGGCGGTGTCGGACGGCGGGGCGGTGGTGCTCGTCACCGGCCCGGCCGGGGTGGGGAAGACGGCGCTCGCGGTGCACGCCGCGCACCGCCTGGCGGAGCGCTTCCCCGACGGCCGGATCCACCTCGGGCTGCGCGAGCCGGACGGGTCCCGCCGCTCCCCGGCGTCGCTGGCGGCCGAACTCCTCCGCTACGCGGGCCGGGACACGGGGGCGGCCCCGGACCCCGAATCGGCCGCCGCCCGGTGGCGGGACTGGCTGGCCGTCCGCCGGGTGCTGCTGGTGCTGGACGACGCACCCGACGAGGCGAGCGTGCGCCCGCTGCTGCCCGGCACGGGTGCGAGCAGCGTCGTCGTCACGGCCCGGACCCGGCTCGCCGGACTGGCGGGCACCCACCGGGTGGACCTGCCGCCGTTCCCGCTCGACGAGGCGCTGGAGCTGCTCGATCGGATCACCGGCCGGGTCCGCGGCGACCGGGCGGCGGCCGAACGCGTCGTCCGGGCCTGCGGCCTGCTGCCGCTCGCGGTCCGGGTCGCCGGCCTGAAACTCACCGTGCTGCGGCACCTGCCGCTGGCGGAGTACGCGCAGCGGCTGGCCGATCCGCGCGTCGTGCTGGACGAACTCGCGGTCGGCGACCTCGACGTGCGGTCGGTGGTCGCCGACGAGTGGCGGCGGCTGGGAGACGTCCAGCGGTCCGCGCTGCTGCGGCTCGCGGCGCTGCCGGACCCGTCGGTGTTCACGGCGGAGCGCGCGGCGGCCGCGCTGGGGTGCACGCCGGACGCGGCACGGCGGCGGATCGAGCGGCTGATCGAGGCCGGGCTGGTCCTCTCGCCGACCGGCGAGGTGACCGCGCACGCGGCGGTGTACACGCTGCCGCACCTCACCCGCCTGCTCGCCCGGGAGCGGGCGTCCGGCGACCGGGCCGGCCGGGAAGCGGTGTGAGGGACCGGGTGCCCCGCCCGAGCGGGGCACCCGGGAACCGCGGCTCAGTACTCGGCGCCGACCAGGCTGACGAGGCTGACGCAGGAGTTCTCGCTCTTGTCGACGTCCTTGCTCAGGCCCTGGGCGTCGAGCACGGAGCTGTGCGCCTCGACCTCGGCCACGTCCTCGGTCCGCTCCTCGGTGGGTTCGACGTTCTC
Organism: Kitasatospora sp. NPDC049285; assembly: GCF_040678815.1. Classification (NCBI taxonomy): domain Bacteria; kingdom Bacillati; phylum Actinomycetota; class Actinomycetes; order Kitasatosporales; family Streptomycetaceae; genus Kitasatospora; species Kitasatospora sp. NPDC049285. The sequence goes on from NZ_JBFAQR010000017.1 coordinate 71,640, forward strand.
AGCCATGGCATCTCCCTGGCGGTTGTGGTGACGGGCCGACCGCGAAGCCCGCGGTCCGGCACGAACAGGACGCTAGGCGGCGGGAGTTCGGCAACACCCGACCACCGGTATGAAAACGGTGGTGCCCCAGGTCAGCGGCCCGCACGGAGCCCGGCACGGACCCCGCACGGCGCCGGTCCGGCCGCCCACCAGCGCCCATACCGGTCCACAACCGCCCGTCGACCGGATCGCAACCCGTGCGACGGACCCTGCTGGGGGACACGGCCGCGTCCGGGCGGCCCACCGACGAACCGGGGGCGGCGCGTGGAACTGGCCGAACTCATCGGACTGCGACCGGTCCCGGGCGCGGGCCTGTTCCTCACCCTCACCCGGCGCTGCCCGCTCAGCTGCGCGCACTGCTCGACCTCCTCGACGACGACCGGGGAGGAACCGCGGGCGCAGGACCTGCTGCGGTTCGTCGGCTCGTTCACGCCCGCGGACCGGCCCGAGGTGCTGATGCTCACGGGCGGCGAGCCGCTGCTGCTCCCCGACCTCGCGGCGCGGCTCGCGGCCTCCGCCCGCGCCGCCGGCACCCGCACCGCGCTGCTCAGCGGGATGTTCTTCGCCCGGGGCGGCCGGGTGCCCGCCCCGGTCATGCGGGCGATCTCCGCCGTCGACCACTTCTCGGCGAGCCTGGACGTCCACCACGAGCGCGAGGTCCCCCGGGCCGACGTGCTGCGCGCGGTCCGGCACGTCCGCGACGCGGGCATCCCGGTCAGCTTCCACCTCACCGGCAGCGGCCCGGACGACCCGTACCTGGCGGACGCCACCGCGCAGATCCGGCGGGAGTTCGCCGACCGGGTGCCGATGCTGGTCAACGAGGTCCGCCCGGTGGGCCGCGCCGCCGCCTGGGCGGCCCGGGCCCGCCGCCCGGTGGACCCGCAGCGGGCGCTGCCCTGCCCGATGGCGGCCTGGCCGGTGGTGGCCTTCGACGGCGCGGTGCTGGCCTGCTGCAACCAGCAGACCGTGGACCGCCGTCCGGCCCCCGCGCACCTGCTGCTCGGGCACGCCGCCGAGGACGGCTGGCCGGCCGTGCGCCGCCGCCTGCTGTCCTCCCCGGTGCTGCGGATGATCCGCACCGTCGGCCCGGCGCACCTGGGCGCCCGGTACGCCGGGGCACCGGCGGAACCGGACTGCGGCTACTGCGGGACCTGCCGCGGCCTGGCCGGGCGCCCCGAGGTGCTGGCCGGCGCCGAACGGGACGCCTCCGGCCCGGTGGGCGTCCTGCTGGAGCGGGAGGCGGTCAGGCTCCAGGTCGAGGCCGGCCCGGTGGACGTGGTCCGGCGCCACGGCAGCCCGCCCTACGCGGAGCTGGTGGCACTGGGCGGCCCCGGCGGCGGATCGGTATGAGCGGCCTGAGCCGGTCGGCCGCGCTGCGCGTCAAGCTCGGCCTCGCCGCCCCCGCCCTGCACGCGGCCTCGGCCGCGCTGTGGGAGCCGTCCGGCCGCGCCCGCCGGTACGTCGCCTACCTGTACGCGATGCACGCCCTGATCCGGGCGTCCGTCCCCCTGATGGAGCACGCCGCCCGGCGCTGCGCGCAGCTGGCGCCAGGTGACCCGGTGGCCGGCCCGCTCGGCCGGTACCTCGCGCAGCACATCGAGGAGGAGCGCGGCCACGACGAGTGGCTGCTCGCCGACCTGGCCGCGGCCGGCGCCGATCCGGCGGCCGCCCGCGGCGCCCTCGGCCCGCCCGTGGTGGCGGGCCTCGCCGGGGCCCAGCACTACTGGATCGAGCACCACCACCCGGTCGCCCTGCTCGGCTACGTGCGGGTCCTCGAGGGCAACGCCCCGGCGCCCTGGCTGGCCGACCGGCTCGCGGCGCGCACCGGCCTGCCCGCGGCGGCCTTCCGCACCGTGCGCGACCACGCGGACCTCGACACCGGGCACCTGGCGGCACTCGACGACCTGCTCGACGAGCTGCCCCTGACGCCCGCTCAGGAGGTGGCGGTCGCGGTCAGCGCCCTCCACACGGCGGACGGCGTCGCCCGTCTCTTTCTCCAGCTGGCAGCCACCCCAGGAGGTTCCGGATGACCGACACGACCGGCCCGCAGGACACCCTCGCCCGCCTGCAGGCGGCGGGATTCGACCTGAACGCGTTCACCGACGACCAGCGGGAGGTCCTCGGCGCGCTGACCCCGCACGAACTCGGCGTGCTGGTGGACATCAAGGGCCGCCTGGACGAGACCGGACCCGAGGTGCAGGCGCACGCCGACATCGCGGGCGGGGCGCTGTTCTGACATGGGCGACTGCTCCGCGTGCCGGCACGCGCTGCCGCCCGACGCACGCTTCTGCCCGTCCTGCGGCGCCCCCAGCGCGGCGCCGTCCGAGGGTCCGCCGGACGGCCGCAAGCTGGTGACCGTCCTCTTCTGCGACCTGGTCGGCTCCACCGCGCTCTCCGGGACGCTCGACCCGGAGGTCCTGCGCACCGTCACGCTGCGCTACTTCGACCTGATGCGGCGTCAGATCGAGGCCCACGGCGGCACGGTCGAGAAGTTCATCGGGGACGCCGTCATGGCCGTGTTCGGCATCCCCACGGTGCACGAGGACGACGCGCGCCGCGCCCTCGCGGCGGCGCTGGACATGGTCGGCGCGCTCGACGGGCTGAACACCGCGCTGGCCGCCGAGCTCGGGGTCCGCCTCGACGTCCGGATCGGCGTCAACACGGGCCAGGTGGTGGCCGGCGCCGACACCTCCGCGCGGCAGGCGCTGGTCTCCGGCGAGACCGTCAACGTGGCCGCCCGGCTGGAGCAGAACGCCTCCGCCGGACAGATCCTGATCGGCCCGGACACGCTGCTCTCCGCGGGCAGCACCGTCCGGGCCGAACCGGTCGGGCCGCTTCAGCTCAAGGGGAAGGCCGAGCCGGTGACGGCGCACCGCTTGCTCGGGCTCGGCGAGGACGATCCCGAACTGCTGCGCCGCTTCGACGTCCGCTTCGTGGGCCGGCGGGCCGAGTGGGCCGCGCTCGACGCCGCGCTGGCGGACGTCGCCGAGGGCCCCCGGGTCCGGCGGGTGCTGGTGCACGGCGAGGCCGGGCAGGGCAAGACCCGCCTGCTGCGCGAATGGCTCCGGCGCACGCCGCGGCCCCACCTGCACGGCGCCGGCCGCTGCCGGCCGTACGGCGAGCAGGGCAGCCTGCGCCCGCTGGCGGACGCGGTGACCGAGCTGCTCGCCACGGCCGGGCGCGCGCCCGCGGGGGCGGGCCCCGCCTCCGCCGGGCGCCGCGGCTTCGAGGAGGCGCTGGGGCTGCTGTCCGGGGGCCTGCTGCTGGACGGCACCCCGACGCCCTCGCTGGACGAGACCTGCGCGGCGCTGGTGCGCGTCCTGCGGACGGTGGTCGCCGACGCCCCCGTCGTCCTGGTGGTCGACGACGCCCAGTGGGCGGGGCCGCTGCTGTTCGACGTCCTCGACCGGCTGGCGGGCGAGCTCGACGGGGCGGCCGTCCTGCTGGTCTGCCTGGCCCGGCCCGAACTGCTGGACACCCGGGCCGAGCCGCTCGGCGCGCGGGCCCTGGCGCTGCCGTTGACCGGGCTCTCCGACGCGGAATCGGCGCTGCTGGCCGGCGAGTTGGCGGAGGTCGACGCGCACGGCGACGAGCTGCCGGCCGCACTGCTGGAGCGGGCGGGCGGCAACCCGCTGCACCTCGAACAACTGCTGGCGGCCGCCGCCGAGTCCGGGCTGCGGGACGGGCTCCCGACCACCGTGCAGGCCGTGCTCGGGGCCCGGATCGACGCGCTCGCGCCGCCGGACCGCGGCGTCCTGGACCTGGCCTCGATGCTGGGCCGGGAGTTCACGGTGTCCGAACTGGCCGGGCTCGCCGGGGCGCGGCCCGGCGGCGCGCCCGGCACGCCGGAGGCCGTCCGGGCCGCGCTGCTGCGGCTGGCCCGGCGGCGGCTGGTGGAGCCGGTCCCCGTCGCCGCGCCCGACGAGGCCTCCTTCCGGTTCGTCAGCGGCCTGGTCCAGGAGGTCACCTACCAGTCGCTGTCCAAACGGGCCAGGGCCGAGGGGCACGCCCGGGCGGCGGAGCTGCGCTCGGTGCGCGCGACCGGCCCCGCCTCGGTCGGCAGCCACCTGGAGCACGCCCACCGCCACCGCGCCGAGCTGGGCCTGACCGACGAGGTCACCGACGCGCTGCGGGTCCGGGCGGCCGACACGCTCGGCCACGCCGGCGCCCAGGCGCTCGCCCGCTCCGACCTGCCCTGGGCGGCCGACCTGCTGGGCCGCGCGGTCGCGCTGCACCGCACCGGCGACGCGGGCGACGCCGCCGCCGCGCGCCGGCTCGGCGAGACCCGGCTCGCGCTGGGGCTCACCGGCGACGGGCTCGACCTGCTGCGCCGGGTGCACGCCACCGCGGCGGACCCGGTGGAGGCGGCCCACGCCCGGCTGGCGCTCGCGACCGTGAGCCCCGGCGGCGAGTCGCCGGCCCGGGCGGCCCGCGATGCCCTGCCCGTGTTCGAGGCCGCCCGCGACCAGCTCGGCCAGGCCCGGGCCTGCCTACGGCTCGGCCAGCGGCACCAGGCGCAGGGGCGGCACGGCGAGGCGGCCGCGCTGCTCACCCGCGCCCTGTCCCACGCGGTGAACGCCGACGGCGAGCCCGAGCGGGCCGCCGCCCTGGGCGCGATGGGCGTCTCGCTGTGGCGCGGTCCGCAGCACGCCGCCGCGGCCGTCGACCACTGCCGGGCCCTGCTCGCGGAGCACGGCGCGCACCGCCGTACGGTCCGGCTGACGCTGAGCTGCCCGCTGGCGCTGCTCCTCGCGCTCGACGACGACTGGGACGCGGCCCGGGCGAGCCTGGCGGAGGCCGAACGGCTGGCCGCGGAACTCGGGTTCGCGGAGGCGCGGGTCTTCCTGCCGGTCTTCGGCGCCACCGTGGAGACCCTGGCCGACCGGCCGGAACGGGCCCTGGCCCTGCTGGCGGACGCGGCCGTCGAGGGCCGCCGGTACGGCGCCGGCACGCTGCTCGACGGCATCGCGCTGGAGTCCGCCCGGCTGCTGGTCGACGCCGGCCGGGTCGATGAGGCCGCCACCGCCGTCGAGCGGCTGACCCGGGAGTCCGGCCGGCCGCACGCCGAGGCGGTCGAGCTGGACGGGCTGCGCGGCCGGATCGCCGCCGCTCAGGGGCGCCGGGAGGACGCGCTGCGGCTCGCCGACCGGGCCGTCGCCGCCGCCGCGGCCACCGACTCCCCGGTCGTGCGCGGCCTCGCCGCGCTGGACCACGCGCGCACCTGCCTGCTGCTCGGCCTCGGCGCCCGGGCCGCGGAGTCCGCGGCCGAAGCCGCGAGCCGGTTCCGCGCCAAGGGCCACCGGCCGGGGCAGCGGTGGGCCGCCGAGGCCTCCCGCGCCGCCGCCGGCCGCCCCGCCGTCCCGTCCGCCCACCCGCACCGGATCGAGCACCGATGACCACACCGAGCAGTACCGCAGACGGCCGCGAACTGACCTGGAGCCTGCGGGGCAGGGGCCCCGCGGACATCCCGGTGGCGGCGGCCGCCCTCCCCGACGCCGCCGCGGCGGCCACGGGGGGAACGGGCCGGGGCGTGCGGGTCTGCGTCGTCGACTCGGGGGTCGAGCGCGACCACCCCGTCGTGGGCCCGGTGCACGGGTCCTGGGTGGTCGTGAAGGACGACGACGGGGTCCGGGTGGAGCGCACCGACACCGGCGACACCTGCGGCCACGGCACCGCCTGCGCGGGCATCGTGCGCCGCGTCGCGCCGGAGTGCGAGCTCTACAGCGTCCGGGTCCTCGGCGAGCGCTTCTCCGGCACCGGGGACGTCCTGATGGGCGGGCTGCGCTGGGCCGTGCGGCAGGGCTTCGACGTGGTGAACCTGAGCCTGTCGACCACCCGGACCCGGTTCGCGGAGGAGCTGCACGCGCTGGCCGACGAGGCGTACTTCACCAGCACGGTGATCGTCGCCTCGGCGCACAACACGCCGGTGGAGAGCTTCCCCTGGCGGTTCGCCTCGGTGGTCTCGGTCGGCAGCCACCACGAGGACGACCCCGGGCTGCACCTGTACAACCCGCGGCCGCCCGTGGAGTTCTTCGCGCCGGGCCAGAACGTCGAGGTCGCCTGGCTGGGCGGCGGGACGATCCGCACCACCGGCAACAGCTTCGCCACGCCGTTCATCACCGGGCTGGCGGCCCGCATCCTGTCGGCGCACCCCCGCATGACGCCCTTTCAGCTGAAGAGCGCGCTGTACCTCTCCGCCGCCAACGTCCGTCTCCCCCACGCCGGCAGCGGTCCGCAGGCCGCCGCCGACGGCGTCCCCCAGTAGAGGTGCCCCTGTGTCCCGTGCGAACCGACCCGCGACCGACCCCTCCGGTACCCCGGCCGACCCCGCGGCCCGCGAACTGCTCCAGTCGATCGTCGACGTGGCCCGCGCGATCTTCGGGGCCGAGGCGAGCTCGGTGTTCCTGCTCGACGAGGAGGCCGGCGAGCTGGTCTTCCAGGCCGTCTCGGGTCAGGGCGAGGAGTTCCTGGTCGGCCGGCGCTTCCCGGCGGACCGCGGCATCGCCGGCTGGGTGGCCGCCTCCGCCGAACCCATGATCGTGGACGACCTGGCGGCCAACGCCTCCTTCGACCGCTCCCTGGCGCAGTCCACCGCGTACGTGCCCGACGCGATCATGGCCGCGCCGCTGATGGACGGCGACCGGGTCCTGGGGGTGCTGGAGGTGCTCGACCCGGCGCCGCAGTCCCGCTCCAGCCTCTCCGACCTCGACCTGCTGTTCCTGTTCGCCCGGCAGGCCTCCGTCGCGCTGCGCATCGTCACCGAGCGGCGGGCCGACCCGGCCGCCGCGGGGGTCGGCCTCGCCCCCGACCGGCGCACCGAGGCGGCCGAGCTGGTGCGCCGGCTGGAGGAGCTGCTGGTGGACACGCCGCGCCCGTGACCCGCCGCCGCACGCGGCCGCGCCGCCGACTCCGGTGTCCGGGGTCGGCGGCGCGGCGGTTGCAGCCGGGCGCTACAGCGTCTCGTAGAAGTGGCTGGCGAAGATGCTCAGGCACGGGTAGGCCGCGTCGGCCTCGGGCTCGGGGTCGGCCTCCAGCTGCTGGAGGGCGAGGATCTCGGTCATGAAGGTGTTCCTTCCCGGTCGGGTCAGTAGGTGTCGTTGTCGACGAACGAGCTGGCGTAGACGCTGAAGCAGGGGAAGGGGTACGCCTCCTCCGCCTGCTCGGTCTGGATCTCGAGCTGCTGGAGGGCGAGGATCTCGGTCACGGAGCTGTTCCTTCCTGGTCGAGGCGGGGCCTGCGGACGGCGACGGCCGGGACTACTCGGGGTCGAGCCACGTGCTGGCGTAGATGCTGAAGCAGGGCCACGGGTAGGCCTCCGCCGCCTGCTCGGTCTCGAGTTCGAGCTGCTGGAGGGCGAGGACTTCGGTCATGGACGGCTCCCTTCGGTTTCTCGTGGATGGGCGGGATCCAGGGTGAACCAGTCGTCACCCGGGCCGTGGAGGGCTCGGTGCAGCGCCAGCAGGATCCCTGCGCTGCCGCTGGCCACATCGGCGCTGAACCGGAGCGAGCCCGTTCCGAGCCAGCGGACGCCGTCACCGTGCGGGACGGCGTACTTGAGGAGCCCGGTCGCGAGCCGGACCGCGTCGCGGCGGTCGGCGTCGTCCCGGGTGAGGTCGGCGTACTCGGCGAGCAGGTAGGCCAGCCCGGCGAATCCGTCGTGCAGGCCGGCCTGGGCCGCGCAGACCTTGCGGGCGTCCGCGACGACGCGGGGCAGCGCGGCGGGGCAGCGCTCGTCCGCGGTGGCGGCCGCGTAGCGCACCAGGACGGTGCCGATCCCGGCGGATCCGGTGGCCAGGTACGGCATGACCCGCTTGTTGACGCTGTTGTCGGCGAACGACAGGGAGCCGTCGGGGAGGTCCACCGCGCGGTCCAGTTCGGCGTGGAGCAGCCCGAGTCCGGCCGCCCGGTAGCGCGGCTCGCCCGTCGCGTCGGCCAGGTGGTGGAGGAGGAGCGCCAGCCCGGAGCGGCCGTGGAACAGGCCGCGGGCGTCGTGGGCGCCGAGGGTCGGCACCAGGTCGGCGGTGCGCAGGATCGCGTCGCCGGCGGCGACGGCCCGCTCCAGGTGGTGGGTGTCGCCGGTGTGCCGGTGCAGGGCGAGCCAGGCCAGGCCGAGGCCGGCCCGTCCGCCGGCCAGTGTGGTCGTGGTGGCGGTGAGCGGGTGGCCGTCGGCGGCGCGCAGCAGGTCGACCGCCTCGTCGAGGTGGCCGGCCCGGGCCAGCACCCGCGCGATCCCGGCCGAGCCGACGGCCAGCCCGGGCGGCAGGGTGTCCGCCGCGGCCAGGGCGTCGCGGCGCAGCCGCTTGTCGACCTCGTCCGGGACGGGCAGGCCGGCCCGCTGCAGGGCGTGCACCACGCCGGCCGTGCCGTAGGCCACGCACACCGTGTTGGTGCGGAAGGCCAGGGGCGACGGCGGGAAGACCCAGTCGGGCCGGTCGGTGTCCGCCTGGTCGAGCAGGCTCTGCGCGGTCTGCGCGGCGAGTCGGGCCAGGCAGCCGAGCGGGTCGGCGTCGACCTGCTCGGGGTCGGGCAGCGCCCGGGAGGCGTCCGTGCCGGACGGGTGGAAGGCGGTGGCGCGCTGCCACAGGTCGCGGGGCACCGGGGCGGTCGCCGCCAGGTCGCGCCGCAGCAGGGCGAGGTTGGCCGGGGTCAGCTGGGGCGCGTTGTGGAACGGTGCGAGCAGGGTGAGCGCGAGCGCCGCGAGGCCGTAGCGGTCGGCGAGGACCGGGTCGGCGGGGTGTCCGGCGGCGAGGTCGGCGGGCGGGGCGAAGCCCGGGGTGCCCATCCGGGCGGGGCGGGCGGCCTGCGGGGTCACGGACTCGAAGTCGACCAGCCGGGCGTCCCCCTCGGGGGTGACGATGACGTTGCCGGGGCTGACGTCGCCGAACCGGAGCCCCAGCGCGTGGAGCCGCCCGAGGGCGGCGTCGAGCGCGCCGAGGATGCGCCGGCAGTCGGCGTGGTAGCGGTCGAACTCCCGCACCGGCCGGTCGACTTGGAGGATCGGCGAGCTGCGGTTGATCCACTTCACCAGCGGGAGTCCCTCGACGTGTTCCATGACGAGGAAGTCGTGCTCCCACTCGGTGAACAGCTCCAGCGGTTCGGGGCACACGCCCGGGGCGGCCGCGTGCACGGCGGTGAGCGTCTCGTACTCCCGGCGCAGCCGCTCCTGGGCGCTGACGCCGTCCCAGGTGTAACCGGTGTGCGGGCGCGCCTCCTTGATCAGCACCAGGCGTCCGGTACGGGTGTCGCGGGCCTGGTACGCGCCGCCGGCGTTGCTCGGCTGCAGCACCCGGAGGACCTCGTGGTCGCGGATCCGGATCGCACCCCGGTGCGGCGCGGGCTCCTCGGCCACGAACGGGTCGGTGACGCCCGCGGGCAGGACGAAGTACGGCTGCCGGACGTCCGCCGCCTCCTGTCCGTGACCGTCCGTCAGCAGCGGCAGCGCGGTGCCGTCGGGCTGCAGCCGGCTCCTGCGGGCGAACGCGCCGTAGCGGTAGTGCACGGTCCGGGAGTCGCGGTACCGGCGGTCGCTGAGGACGTACGCGCCCTCCTCCCCGTGCAGGGCGTCGACGAGCAGGTCCAGCAGTCGTGAGGCGGCCTCGGTGTCCGGCGGGTAGACGGCGCAGAACTTGCCCGACTGGGAGCGGGCGGCGTGCTTGTGGTGCAGGGCGAGGTAGAAGAAGCGCGCCGACACGTGCTTGAACGGCACCGCCTCGGCGAAGCAGACGTCCGCCACCGTGTCGAGGACCTCCTGGGCGCGCTCCAGCCGCGCCGACACGTGGATCTTCCAGCCCTGCTCGGCGCGGCGGACCCCGGGGGCGCTCCACGCCGTCCAGATGTCCCGGTCGGCGCCGCGCCAGCCGGCCGGCACCCGGGCGGGGGCGAAGCGCGGGCCGGGGTCGGCCATCGTGCCGAGCGGCGCGTAGTACTGCTCGTCGGCGAGGGCGTCGGACAGTGCGTCGAACAAGGGGAACTCCTCCGGTGGTCGTGCCGTTGCCCGGGATCAGCCGATGGCGAGCAGGGACAGCAGGCCGCCCTTTCCCTCGAACGCCGTGTGCAGGGCCAGCAGGATGCCCGCCGTCCCGGTGGTCAGGTCCGCGGACAGGCGCAGCAGGCCCATGCCGGGGAAGAACAGGCCCTCGTCGCGGGTGACGGCGTGCCAGGAGAGCCGGCGGACGGCCAGGTCCACCTCCTCGCGCCGGTGCGGGCCGCCGAGGGCGGCCAGCACGGCGATCAGCCCGGCGCGGCCCCGCATCAGGCCGGGTTCCCGCACGAAGTGCGAGGCGCAGCCGCGCCGGACCGGCTCCAGCAGGTCGGCGAGCCGCGGGTGGTCCGTGTGGTCGAGGTACTCGCGCGCCGCCAGCGCGATGCCGCCGCTGCCCTCGTCCAGGTACAGCAGGTGCCGGTGGCCCTGCTTGGCCTGGACGGTGCCGTCCGGCATGGTGACGCAGCCGTCGAGGTCGCGTTCCAGCGCCGCGCGGGCCATGGCCAGCCGCCGGCGCTCCCCGGTGATCCGGTACAGCCGGAGCTGGAGCAGGGCCGCGCCGCTGAGGCCGTGCATCAGTCCGGCGTGCGGCGGCGTGGCCACGCCGGGGTGGGCCCCGTCGCGGACCAGGGCGTCCAGCCGGTCGGCGGTGCGCGCGGCGGCGTCCAGCAGGGCGCCGTCGCGGGTGGCGGCGGCGAAGTGACACAGGCTCAGGGCGACGCCGGCCTGGCCGCCGAAGAGTCCCGCGTGCCGCGGTTCGGCCGCGGCGCGGGCGCGGTCGAGGGTCTCCAGGGCCTCCTCGCGGCGGCCGAGTTCGTCGAGGGCCAGGGCCGTGCCGTGCAGTCCGTCGTACAGGCCGAGGCCCGCTCCGGGGCGGGCGCGCCGGGCGGCCGCGACCAGCCAGTCGGTGTGCGCGTCGGGCACCTCCGCGCCGGTGCGGTGCAGGGCGAGCAGCACGCCCGCCGCGCCGTGGGCGACGGTGTGGCCACCGTCGGCGAAGACCCGCCGGTCCGCGGGGAACAGCCGGTCCGCGCGGTCGGGGGTGGCGGAGGAGCGGATGCCGGCGACCAGCCGTTCGCGGAGGGCCGGCCAGTCGGCGGTCGGGCCCGCGAACGGGTCGTCGCGTTCGGCGGGCGCGGCCGCTCCCGGCGCGGGGCCGATCACCGGCCTGCGCGGTCCCTCGGCGGGCGCCAGGCCGAAGCACGCCCGGGCCTCGGCCTCCAGCACCTCGGCCTTGCCGGGGTCGAGGCCGAGCATCTCCACCAGCGGCATCAGCAGGCTCAGCCAGGTGGCCCACAGGCCGTACCGGTCGGCCTCCGCTCCGGTGGCCCCGTGCGGGGCGGCGAACCCGGTGGCACCGACCTGGGCCAGCTCCGGTGCGGTGAGGTCGGTGGCGTACTCGAAGTCCACCAGCACCACCGACCCGTCGGGGCGGACGATCACGTTGCCGGGGTGGACGTCCCGGAAGCAGAGCCCCCGCTCGTGCACGGCGTCCAGCGCGGCGCCCAGGCGGTCGGCGATCCCGGTGGCCCACCGCCCGTACGCGCGCAGCGCCTCCGGGGACCGGTCGCGGCCCGGGGTCGGGTAGCGGTGGATCATCGCGTCGAGCAGGCGCTCGCCCTCGATGTGCTCCTCGATCAGGTAGTGGTGCTCCCAGGCGGTGGCGACGCCGTGCACCCGGGGCACGCAGGCGAGGCCCTGCAGCCGGGTCAGGGCGCGGTGCTCGCGGTGCAGCCGCTCGACGGCATCGGTGCCCTCCGCGTCCACGCCGCCGTACGGGCGTGCCTCCCGGAGGACGACCCGCTCGCCGGTGACGCGGTGCTCGGCCAGGTAGATGCCGCCCGCGTTGGAGTGGTGCAGCGCCTTGCGGACGGTGTACGGGAAGTCGCCCCAGCCCGCGTCCCGCCGGGCGGCCAGGTGCGGCTCCAGCACCGGCGGCACGCCGACCCAGTCGGGGGTCCGGAACACCGGTCCGCGCTGGTCGGGCACCAGCTCGCCGGAGGGCGTGCGCAGCGCCAGGACGCGCGCACCGTCCCGGTCGGTGCACCACTGCTCGACGAAGGCGCCGTAGCGGACGTGGACGGGGCCCGGGCCGATCCGCAGGTCGCTGAGGACGTAGGGGCCGGGAAAGCCGTCCAGGGCGTCGGCGAGCTCCTCGACCAGGTCGGTGAACCACTCCTCGTCCGGCGGGTAGACGGCGACGAACTTGCCGCTGCTGCCGCGGGCCATGTACTTCTCGGAGATCAGCCGCAGGGCCGCCGCGCTGCGCAGGAACTTGAACGGGACACCGCGCGCCAGCAGGATCACGCAGGCCGCTTCCAGCAGCTCCGCGGCCCGTCCCGGCACCGTCGACAGGTGGATCTTCCAGCCCTGCGCGACCGGCGGGGCGTCGACGGGGGTCATCGTGGTCCACAGCCCGGACGCGCCGCGCCGCCAGCCCGCCGGGACGGCCGCGCGGGTCTGCGGCCACCGGGAGTCCTCGTCCGGCAGCCGGCCCGGCGTCTCGAAGTGGAGCCGGTCCGCGACGCAGTAGACGACGGCTTCCTGGGGGTCTGCCATGCTGCTCTCTCCTGTCGGGCCGTCGGCGCTGCTCGGACGGGGCGGGGTCAGGCCAGCGGTTGCTCGCGGGCGGCGCTCCACGGGGCGGCGTCCCGGGCTTCCGGCTCCTCCGGCCGGGCAGCGGCGGGCGCTCCCCGGGGCTCGGAGCGCGCCGCCGACACCAGGACGGCGCAGACCAGGAAGACGGCGCCCAGCACGCCGTACGCGGGCGCCGGGCCCCAGGCCGCGAACAGCGCGCCGCCCGCCAGCGGGCCGAGCGGCTGGACCAGCGAGGAGAGCAGCCCGGCCGCGCTCTGCACCCGCCCGACCATGTGCTCCGGGGAGGCCAGCAGCAGCGAGCTGTTGAACCCGATGCCCGCCACGGTCGCCAGGGCCAGGGACAGCCCGGACAGCAGGCCCAGGTACCAGACGCCCTGACTGAGCGTCATCAGCCCGGCCGCCGCGGCGCAGGCCCAGCAGGTTCCGGCGATCAGCAGCCCGGGGCGCAGCCGCGCGGGCACCCGCGGGGCCAGCAGCGCGCCGGCCAGGGCCCCCGCGGAGGTGAGCGAGACCACCGTGCCGCCGCCGACGCCGGACCTGCCCCCGTCCGAGGCCGCGGCGAGCGAGACGAACATCAGGGCGCTGAACGCGGCGTTCATGCCCAGTCCGAAGACCAGCAGCACGGTGCGCAGGAACGGCCGGCCCCAGAGGAAGGCGATGCCGGCGGTGAACTCCCTGCGGCTGAACGGGGAACCCGCCGACGGGCCCGGCGCCGAGCGGGTGCGGACGCCCGCCAGGCAGGCCACGCACAGCAGCAGGCCGGCGGCCTCGGCGGCGAACGGCAGCGCCGGATGGACGGCGAACAGGGCCCCGCCGACCAGCGGTCCGATCAGCCGGGCGGCCGAGGACCTGGCCTGCAGCCGGGCCGAGGCCGCCGCCAGCCGGTCCGCGGGGACCACCGCCCGCAGCAGTCCCAGCGCGGCGGGTCCGACCAGGCTGGAGATGGCGGCGTTGGCCACCGCCACCAGCATGACCAGGGCCAGCGGCGAGTGCCCCAGCAGCACCGCCACGGCCAGCGAGCCGACCACGGCCGCGCTGCCCACGTCGCACCACAGCATCAGCCGGCGCCGCTCGACGGCGTCGGCCAGCGCCCCGGCGGGCAGCATGCTGACCAGCAGGGCCGCGACCGCCACGCTGCCCACCGCGCCCGCCTGGACGGCCGAGCCGGTCTCGCGCAGCACCAGCAGGGGCAGCGCGATGGCCGTCAGCTGCGACCCCAGGGCCGTCATCAGGCCGCCGACCCACAGCAGCCTGAAGTCCCTGTTCCCGCTGAGCGAGCCGTTGCGCGATGAGGCGCTCAAGGATGCCTCCCCCGGTCCGTCCGCAGTCTCCGAAGCGGCCATCGCCCGGCGGACAGGACGCTAGGCGCCGCGGGTTCGACAACGGTCAAGTCGCGGTATGGGAGCGCCTGTTCACTCCTCGCGGCTTGTCGAACAGGCGTCCGCTGGTAGCCTCCGGAGAGCATGCGAGACACAGGGGGACCCCATGCGATGGACTGATGCCGAGGGTGTGCGGTGGCGGATACGCCGGCACCGGCTCGCCGGACAGCGGCGGATCAAACCGGAGTGGGCGAACGACATCATCCCCGGCGGGCTCGGGCAGGACCCGATCTCGCTGATCATCGCGCTGCCCGCCCTGGTGGTGCTCGCCGTGCTCGTCCCGCTGTGGCTGGCCGAGTGGCTGATCAGGCTGCTGCTGACCCCGTTCGCGGTGGTGCTGAGACTGACCGGCCAGGTCCCGTACCGCCTCGAGGTGGAGCGCGCCGGCCGCACGGTGACCGCCCACACCCCGCGCGGCTACCAGGAACTGCGCCGCACCCTGGCCGAGGTGAGCCCGCAGCGCTGACGGTCCGCCCGGATGTGACGGGGCGTCAGGAGTGCTCCGCGGCCTCCTGATCGGCGCGGGCCCACAGCGCGTGCAGCGACGCGGCGAGGCGGTCGGGCTCGATGCGGTGGGGCGGGTCGAAGTGGTGGCGGTCCTCGAAGACCTCCAGCCGGAAGTCCGGGAAGACCGTCGACAGGCGGGCGGCGATCTCGCCGTAGTCGTCGGGGTTGCTGAGGCCGCCCAGGGCGAAGTAGACCGGCCGGTCGAAGGCCGCGAGCCTCGCGCGGTCCAGGTCGTAGGTCGCGAAGGTGTCGAGGAAGGCCCGGATCCCGGCCGGGCGCTGGGCCATCCACGGGGGTGGCGCGCCGGTCGGCGGCGGGGGCAGCACCACGCCGGGTCGGACGCCGAGCCGCATGAAGGCCGCCATGAACTCCCGCGGCGGCAGCCCGCGCAGGTCGTCGTAGCGCGCCCACAGCGCGGTGTGCTCCGGGCTCCAGTCCCACCTCCCGGCCCAGGCCGGCTCGAGCAGGGCCAGGCTGGCGAGCCGCTCGGGGTGGCGCTGGGCGAAGGCCAGGGCCGCGGCGCCGCCGCCGGAGTAGCCGACCAGGTGGAACATCTCCCAGCCCCGTCCGTCCGCCTCGCGCAGCACGCCCGCGACCTCGGTGTCCAGGCTGTAGCCGGCCGGCGGTTCGGCTGCCGCGTAGACCTCCAACTCCTTCCCGACCGCGTCGACGCCGGGCCCCAGGGCCTCGATCAACGCGTCGTAGGCGGGCCCGGCCGGCAGCACGCTGCCGGGCAGGAGGACGACGCGGGCAGGCTTCATGCCTTCATCGTGGCACCGGCCGGTGCCCCGGTCCCGGTGGCGCGGGCACCACGAGTCGACGACCGCGCCAGGTGTCGGCGGTCGGTCAACCGCGGGAGACCCGGAGCGCCCAGGCGATCAGCGGGGCCTGCAGGGGGAGGCGGGCCAGGGCGGCGGCGCGCTGCGGGGCCGGACGGTCGCGCCAGTCGTAGGCCATCTTCACGTTGGCGGGGAAGACCGCGGCGAACAGCCCGGCCGCGGCCAGCGCCCCGGCGCGGCGGCTGCGGGGGGACAGGACGGCGGCCCCGACGGCGAGCTCCGCGACACCGCTCACCCTGGTCCACGTCCGGGGCGAGCCGGGCAGGCTGCGCGGCACGATCGCGTCGAACGGCCCGGGCGCGGCGAAGTGGGCGACCCCGGCGGCCAGCAGCAGCCCGCCCAGCAGGCGGGCGGAACGGTCGGCGGTCATCGGCTCTCCAGGCGGTCTCGACGGCACGCGATGTTACCGAACAGTAGAGCAGCTGGGGTCCGCGGTCGGTAGTCCCCGGTGTTCCACCGGGGCCCCGCGATCTCCTGACGCAGCGTCAGGCTGTGGCATGGTCGGCGACGCCTGCCTCACCCGATCGGATGAGTCGGCAGACTCGACCAATCCGGCCCCGCCGGGGCCCCGAACCGGGGATGTGAGCAACGAACCGACCTCTCCCGGCACCCCGCCCGGCCACCGCCGAGGCCGCCTGCCGCACGCGGCCGCCGGCGCCGCGATCGGGCTGGCGGCAGCGGTGGCCGCGGTGGGTGCGGGCGAGCTGGTCGCATACCTGACGGGGGCGCGGACCGCACCGGTGATCGCGGTGGGGTCGGCGGCGATCGACCTCACGCCGACTCCGTTGAAGGAGTACGCGGTCCGTACCTTCGGCACCCACGACAAGACGGTGCTGCTGGGCGGGATCTACCTGACGATGGCTCTGCTCGCCGCGCTGGCCGGCCTGGTGGCGGTGCGCCGCCCGGCCGCCGGGGCCGCGGTCTTCGGCGGCTTCGGGCTGCTGGGCGCCTGGGCGGCGCTGTCCCGACCCGGGGCGGCGGCCGCGGACTGCGCCCCGTCGCTGGCCGCCGGCCTGGTCGGCGCGGCGGCCGTCCTGGTGCCGGCCCGCCGGTGGCGCGCGGCCCCGACGACGGCCGCCCCGGCCGCAGCCGCCCCGGAGCGCGAACCGGACGCGGAGAGCGAGAGCCCGTGGGGCGTATCGCCGGTAACGAGCCGTCGAACGGTCCTCGTCGCCACCGCGGCGACGTTCACCGCAGGCGCGGTCGCGGGGGTCACCGGCCGCGCCCTGACGGACCGCCGCTACGACGTCACTGCCGCCCGCGACGCCGTCCGCCTCCCCGCGCCGGCCGCCGCACTGCCGCCCCTGCCGCCCGCCGTCCACCCGAACGTGCCCGGCCTGTCCCCGTTCACCACCGCGAACGGCGCCTTCTACCGGGTCGACACCGCGCTCACCCTGCCCCGGATCGACCCGCGCGACTGGTCGCTGCGCATCCGCGGGCTGGTCGACCACCCGCAGTCGATCACCTTCGACCAGCTGCTGCGCGAGCCGCTCGAAGAGCTCGACCACACCCTGTCCTGCGTCTCCAACGAGGTCGGCGGCCCGTACGTCGGCACCACCCGCTGGCTCGGCGCGTCGCTGCCCGCCCTGCTGCGGCGCGCCGGAGTCCGGTCCGGGGCCGACCAGTTGGTGGGGCGCTCGCAGGACGGAATGACCATCGGCACCCCGCTGGAGTCGGTCCTCGACGGACGCCGGGCGCTGCTCGCCGTCGCCATGAACGGCGAGCCGCTGCCGCTCGCCCACGGCTTCCCCTGCCGCTCCGTCGTGCCCGGCTTCTACGGCTACACCTCCGCCACCAAGTGGCTGGTCGACCTGGAGGTCACCACCTTCGCCGCCTTCGACCCGTACTGGGTGCGCCGCGGCTGGGACCGTACCGGCACCGTCCGCACCGCCTCCCGGATCGAGGTCCCCGCACCGTTCGCGAAGGTCGCCGCCGGGGAGGTGGACCTCGCGGGGACGGCCTGGGCCACCCACCGGGGTGTCGCCGCCGTCGAGGTGCGCGTCGACGGCGGGCCCTGGCAGCAGGCGGAGTTGGCCGCCGACGCGGGGCCCGACCTGTGGCGGCAGTGGACCCACCGCTGGAGCGGCGCGACCCCCGGCGCCCACCGCATCGAGGTGCGCGCCACCGACGCCACCGACGCGGTCCAGCCCGAGCAGCGCGCCTCGCCGTTCCCCGCCGGGGCGACGGGCTGGCACAGCACCGTCGTCACCGTCACCTGACCCACGTCACCACGTACCCGTTCAGCAGTACCTGCTGACGTCCCGTCACCCCTGCACCGAGGAGAGCTTCGCCATGTCCGCCACCACCCGCCGCCGTTCCCTGACCGCCCTGTTCGCCGCCGGCGCCCTCGCCCTGACCCTGGGCGCGTGCGGCAGCAGCAACGGGTCCAGTTCCACCTCCGCCCCGGCCGCGGGTTCCGGCTCCGCCGCGGTGCCGAGCGGCGCCGCCGCGGCGGCGGCGATGGCCGATCAGCCGTTCGGCAGCGCCTGCGCCGCCGTGCCGAAGGACGGCGCCGGGTCGTTCTCCGGCATGGCGAAGGACCCGGTCGCCACCGCCGCCTCGCACAACCCGCTGCTGTCGACCCTGGTCGCCGCGGTCCAGCAGGCAGGGCTGGTGGACACCCTCAACTCCGCACAGCACATCACCGTCTTCGCACCCACCAACGACGCCTTCGCCAAGATCCCGAAGGCCGACCTGGACGCGCTGCTCGCCGACAAGGCCAAGCTCACCAAGGTCCTGACCTCCCACGTCACCCCGGACCGGCTCGCACCCACCGCCCTGGCCGGCACCCACCGGACCCTGGAGGGCGGCGGCCTCACCGTCACCGGATCCGGCGCGGACTTCACCGTCAACGGCAACTCCAAGGTCCTGTGCGGCGACGTGCAGACCGCCAACGCCACCGTCTACATCGTCGACACCGTGCTGATGCCCGCCTCCTGACGCCCCGGCGCGAAGGCACGAACGTACGAAGGCCCCTCCCGGGATGGATCCGGGAGGGGCCTTCGCGGGCGGCGGGCCACCGCCGTGGAGTCCGGGGTCAGAGCTTGAACATCGAGGTGTACGGCTGGGTGAGGCGTTCCTGGCGCGAGCCGAAGTCGACGAGCACCGCGATGTCGCTGTCGCCCTCGACGCCGATGACCCGGCCGAGGCCGAACCTGTCGTGGGTGACGCGGTCGCCGAGGGTGAAGTGCTTGCGCGGCGCTTCACGCCGCGCCGTGAAGGGGCTGGTGGGCAGGTGGGCGCGGGCTGCTGCAGATTTCGTCATTTCCCCCAGTATGCGCCCGGGAGGCCCGGCAGCGGGACCCTCCCCGGCCCTCGATCTCGGGCGGATCCGGGCCGCGGCGTGTGCCGTGCGGCACACCGCGCTCGGCGCGCGGCGGCGACTCGCCCGAAACCCGGGGTGAAATGTCCCGCCACGGCGGACCCGGGCCTGCTACAGTCGTTTCAGTTGCAGTAGTGGTTCCCATGAACGTTATGTGCGTCTGCTGATGTTCGGCAGACGCATTTTTGTTTCCCGGGTCTTCCTCCCGGGTGGGTGCTCATCGCGGCGACTCGAAATCCGCGCGGTGCGGACTTCGGACTGCCCCTGAAGGAGAAATTTTATGGCTAATGGCACCGTGAAGTGGTTCAACGCGGAAAAGGGCTTCGGCTTCATCGAGCAGGAGGGTGGCGGCCCGGACGTCTTCGCCCACTACTCGAACATCAACGCCAGTGGCTTCCGTGAGCTGCTCGAGGGCCAGAAGGTCGAGTTCGACGTCACGCAGGGCCAGAAGGGCCCGCAGGCCGAGAACATTCGCCCGCTGTAGTTCTGCCCCGGCACCCGCCCGGCAGTGAGGGGCCCGCACCGGACATCACGCCCGGTGCGGGCCCCTCGGCGTTGCGCCGTGACGCACTCCGGCTCTCCGGCCCCGGGCCCCGCCACCGGCGGCCGCCCCGACGCGAGACGCCCGGCGCCGCGTCGAGGTCGGCGCCCCACCGTGAGCCTTCACGGCTCCGGGTTCCCCGCTCCCGCTCCGACCGGTGAGCGCCCGGGCGTAGGTGACGTGCCGCACGCTGCGCCGTCCACGCTCCGCCCGTCACATTTCCGGCCCGTTCCCTTGCGGTCTCCGCCGGCGCCCCGCGCCGCGGTGCCTTCCTCGTGACGTGCCGCCCCGAGGAAGGTCATCACATGAACCGTTCCAGTCGCTCCTCGTACCGGAACTCCGGCTCCCGCTCCGGCGGCGGCGCCCCGCAGGGCGAGTTCGCGATGCCGGTGAGCACCACCCCGGCGCTGCCGGCCGTCGAGTCCTTCGCCGAACTCGACCTGCCGAAGGGGCTGTTGTCGGTGCTGACCCGGCAGGGCGTCACCTCGCCGTTCCCGATCCAGGCCGCGACGCTGCCGAACTCGCTGGCCGGCCGCGACGTGCTCGGCCGGGGCCGCACCGGCTCCGGCAAGACCCTGGCCTTCGGCCTGGCCGTGCTGGCCCGCACCGCCGGGCAGCGCGCGGAACCGCGCCAACCGCTGGCCCTGGTGCTGGTGCCCACCCGCGAGCTCGCGCAGCAGGTCACCGAGGCGCTCTCCTCCTTCGCCCACGCGGTGCACCTGCGGATGGCGACCGTGGTCGGCGGGATGTCGATCGGCCGGCAGGCCCAGGCGCTGAACCGCGGGGCGGACGTCGTGGTGGCCACCCCCGGCCGGCTCAAGGACCTGATCGAGCGCGGCGACTGCCGACTGGACCGGGTCGCCGTCACCGTGCTCGACGAGGCCGACCAGATGGCCGACATGGGCTTCCTCCCGCAGGTCACCGAGCTCCTCGAGCAGGTCGCCGACGGCGGCCAGACGATGCTGTTCTCGGCCACCCTGGACCGCAACGTCGACCGACTGGTGCGCCGCTTCCTGAAGGACCCGGTCACGCACTCGGTCGACCCGTCCACGGCGACGGTCAGCACCATGGAGCACCACGTGCTGCACGTGCAGAACTTCGACAAGAACGCCACCATCGCCCACATCGCCTCCCGCGACGGCGGGGTGATCATGTTCACCGACACCAAGCACGGCGCCGACCGCCTGGTCGAGGACCTGCTGGCGAACGGGGTCAAGGCCGCGGCCCTGCACGGCGGCAAGTCCCAGCCGCAGCGCACCCGCACCCTGGAGCAGTTCCGCACCGGCGAGGTGACGGCGCTGATCGCCACCAACGTCGCCGCCCGCGGCATCCACGTCGACGGCCTCGACCTGGTGGTCAACCTCGACCCGCCGACCGACCACAAGGACTACCTGCACCGCGGCGGACGCACCGCCCGGGCCGGCGAGTCCGGCACCGTCGTCACGCTGACGCTGCCCAGCCAGCGCCGCGCGACCGCCCGGATGATGACGGCGGCCGGCATCACCCCCGTCACCACCAGGGTCAGCCCCGGCGGCGAGGAGCTGGCCCGGATCACCGGCGCCCGGGTGCCCACCGGCGTGCCCGTGGTGGTCCCCGACCCCGTCGTCGAGCGCCCGCGCCGCAGCGCGTCCGCGGGTCGCGGACGGCGCAGCCGCCCGGCCCACGTCAGTGGCGGCACCCGGGTGGCCGCCGGCCGCGACCAGCACGGCGCCACCGAGCGCCGCCGGGCGCCCCGGCGCGTCGAGCCGTCCGCGTAGCCCTTCGGGCAGACCGAAGCGGCCCGTGCCCCCGACCGAGCGGGGGCACGGGCCGTTGTCCGACGGTCAGTTGGCGAGGCTGAAGTCGCCGCCGACCGGGGCGGCGATCTTGTCGACGCCGGTGAGCGGGGTGAGGGTGGTCACCGGAACGGTGCTCGGGTCGGTGGTGCCGTTGCCGAGCTGGCCGGAGGCGTTGGCGCCCCAGGAGCGGACGGTGTTGTCGCCGAGCAGCGCGAAGGTGTGCTCGCGGCCGCCGGCCACCGCCTGGACGCCCTTGACGCCCCACACCGGGACGGGGGCGATCCGGTAGTCGGTCGTGCCGTCGCCGATCTGGCCGGAGGTGTTCTGCCCCCAGGCCTTGAGCCGGTTGTCGCTGTCGGTGACGGCCAGGCTGTGGTTGCAGCCGGCGGCGATCTGCGAGACCCCGCCGAGCCAGATGCCCTGGGTGTCGACCGGGGTGTAGCGGTTGATGGTGCTGCCGTCGCCGAGCTGGCCGGTGGCGTTGTACCCCCAGGCCTTCACCGCGTTGCCGCTGGTGGGCTTGGCGGCGCCGCTCGGCGGGCCGACCAGGGCGAGGTTGTGGTTGCACCCGGCCGCGATCCGGCTGACGCCAATCAGGTTGACCACCTGCGAGGGGACGTTGCGGCTGGCCGAAGTGCCGTCGCCCAGCTGGCCGTTGATGTTGTAGCCCCAGGCCCAGACGGTGCCGTCCTCGCGCAGCGCCAGGCTGTGGTCGCGGCCCGCGGCGATCGCCACCACCTTGTTCAGGCCCTCGACCCGCACCGGGGTGCTGCTGTCGGAGTTGGTGCCGTTGCCGAGCTGGCCGTAGTTGTTGCGCCCCCAGGCCACCACGGTCTGGTCGTACAGCAGGGCCAGGCTGTGCGCGCCGCCCGCGGCGACGTCGGTGACCTTGTCGCTGAGCCCGCCGACCCGGCTGGGCGTGTTGTGCCCGAAGACCGTGCTGTCGCCGAGCTGCCCCGACCCGTTGGCCCCCCAGGCGTACACCGAGTAGTCGCTCATCAGCGCCAGCCCGAAGCCGTTGGTGGGGCCCGCGCCGCCGGCCGCGATCTTCGTCACGTCGGCGCTGGTCAGCCCGGTCACGGAGGTCGCCGAGGTGCGGAAGTCGGTCCAGGTGCCGTCGCCGAGCTGGCCGGAGCGGTTGTTGCCCCAGGCCTTGAGGTGCTTGTCCTGGCCGTGCGCGGTCCCGACCGGAACGGCCGCCAGGCCGAGCGCGGTGAGCGCGGCCACGGTCGCGCCGAGGGCCGAACGAAGGCGTGCGGTACGGAAGTTCGTCATGTGGTGCCTCTCTACGAGGGTGGGTGGTCAGCGCGCCAGGCTGAAGCTGCCGTTGGAGGGCGCCGCGACCTCGGACACGTTCCCGGACTTGGCCAGCACCAGCACCGGGAGCTCGCGCTGGGTGAGGGTGCCGTCGCCGAGCTGGCCCTTGTCGTTGTTGCCCCAGGCGTAGACGGTGCCGTCGTCGAGCACGGCCAGGTTGTGGGCGGCGCCGGAGGCGATGCCGACCACGCCCTTCAGGCTGTCGATCGGCACGCTGGTGTTGCGCTGGGTGACGGTGCCGTCCCCGACCTGGCCCTTCTCGTTGTTGCCCCAGGCGCGCAGGCTGTGGTCCTGCAGGAGCGCGACGGTGTGCTGCGCCCCGGCGGCGAGCGCGGTGACGTTCGCGAGCTCGCTGACCGGCACCGGGTAGGGCTTGTTCACCGTGGTGTCGTCGCCCAACTGCCCCTTGTCGTTGAGGCCCCAGGACATCACGGTGTCGTCCGCGAGCAGCGCCAGCGCGTGCGAGGCGCCGGCGGCGATGCCCTTGACGGTGTTCAGCTCGGGCACCGACAGCGCGGTGGTGCGGGTGGCCGGTGTGGGGCCGGGGACGGTGGCGGTCGCGGTGGCCGGCTTGGCGGTGACGCCCAGCTGGCCCTTGTCGTTGTTGCCCCAGGTCTTCACCGTGCCGTCCTTGAGCAGGGCC
Organism: Kitasatospora sp. NPDC049285; assembly: GCF_040678815.1. Taxonomy (NCBI): domain Bacteria; kingdom Bacillati; phylum Actinomycetota; class Actinomycetes; order Kitasatosporales; family Streptomycetaceae; genus Kitasatospora; species Kitasatospora sp. NPDC049285. The sequence goes on from NZ_JBFAQR010000017.1 coordinate 94,585, forward strand.
ATGCTGAAGGAGTCGCCCGCGGCGATCGCCTTGACGTCGGCCAGCCCGGCGACCGTCACCGGGAGCTTGGCGTCGGCGGTGGTGCCGTTGCCCAGCTGGCCCTTGTCGTTCAGGCCCCAGGACTTGACCGTGCCGTCCTTCAGCAGCGCCAGGGCGTGCGAGCCGCCTGCCGCGACCGCCTGCACCCCGCCCAGCCCGGCCACCAGTCCGGGCACGGCGAAGTCGTCGGTGGTACTGGTGGTGCCGTTGCCCAACTGCCCCTTGTCGTTGCGGCCCCAGGCCTCGACGGTGCCGTTGGCCAGCAGGGCCAGCGCGAATCCGGACGCGGTCTTGCCGTCCGCGCTGGTGGAGCCGCCGGCGACGATCGTGGCGACCTCGGCCCCCGCGAGGCCGACCACGGAGACCGGGGTCTGCCGCTGGGTCTTGGTGCCGTCGCCGAGTTGGCCGTTGGTGTTCAGGCCCCACGCCCGCACCCGCAGGTCGTACGCGGAGGCGGCCGGGGCGGGCAGCGCGACGGAGCCCAGCAGGGTCAGGCTCGCGACCAGTGCGGGCACGGCGACGGGCAGGCGGCGGAGCGTGCGGTGCAGGGGAGACATCTCGTCCTCACGTTCGGGGGAAGGTGGAGCGCCGGACGGGCCCGCCGTTGACGAGGCCCGGGTGCGGCTGGTGGCCGTGGTGCGGCGCGGTGACGCCGACCGGGCGGTGCTCGGCCGCTCCTGCCCGGGGTGCACCCGGGAAGGGCAGGGCGGCGGCGGCGAGCAGGACCGTGCAGACCCGCAGCGCGGGCCGGGAAAGGGGTGTCATGGCGTCCCTCGGCAAGCCGGCCGCACGACACCTGGCCGCGCGGTCGCAGCTGGAAGTGAAAATCGGAACGACGGCATGTATGCCTCGGCGCTCGAAGGATTGTGCGTTTTCGAACGGCTTTCCATGCCGATGGCCCACCACGATCGTTCGCATTCGCCCTGACGGACCGTTATCGGTTGCGGACGGTGATCACGGCCCGAAGCATGACGACCGGGACTGACCTCTCGTCAGTTCACAGCTGCACAAGTACCGGAGATCCGAGCCGACTTCAGCGGGAGACAGCGTGTTGCGCACCCAACGAGCCAGACTGCTAGTCGTCACCCTCAGTAGCGCCATCGTCCTCGCGGCCCCCGCGCCGGCCGGGGCGGAGGACACCCAGCCGGTCGTGGTGGTGAACGCGACGTTCTCCGCGCCCACCGTGCCCGACGGCAAGGCGTTCGAGTCCGGCATCGACGGCTGGACCGGCGGCGGCCGCGTCTCCGCCACCCGCGCCGCCCACCGTCTGGGCATCCAGGCCGCCTACCTCCCCAGCACCGCGTCTGGACTCAGCACCCGGCTGCGCGGCGTCCGGGCCGGTGCCACCGTCACCGTCACCTGGGACGACTCCCCCGACGCCTGCGTGAAGCAGGGCGTCGCCAGCCGGACGTACACCGTGTCGGTGGCGGGCGGCGCCAACTCGCCCGGCGCCTTCACCACCAACCCCTCCGCCGCCAAGACCGACTGGTTCCTCGGCCGGGTCTACTCCTTCACCGCCGCCGAGGACGCCCCGCAGATCACCTTCGTCTCCACCGCCACCGAGAGCACCGGCTGCCCCGCGCTGATCGCCAACGTCGCGGCCATGCAGACCGCCGCGGCCCCCCAGCAGAACGACCCCTGCGCGGGCGGGTCGGCGAGCAGCCCGCAGTGCCAGGACGTCGCCGCCGACAAGGAGAAGATCGACAAGTGCCCCGCCACCTCCGAGGAGTGCCTGGCGAGCGTGGCGGGCGACGGCAAGGCGGAGAAGGACGGCATCGCCAAGGAGACCCAGGCCGTCGACGCCTTCGGCAAGGTCCCCCGGGAGCAGGACCCGAACACCGCCGCCGCCGAACTGTGCAGCCTGCCGAACGCGTTGACGGCCAACCTGCAGCCGGGCGACGCCGTGGTCCCGCCGAGCGAGTGGTGGATCTGCTGATGACCCGTCGACTCCTGCGCCGCCTCGGCTGCTCCGCGGCCACCGTCGGCCTGGCCCTGGCCGCCGCGCCGCCCGCCCAGGCCGCCGACACCGTGGACGTCCCGGTGCCCAACGGCACCTTCGCGCAGCCCGTCGCCCCCGACCACGGGACCTCGGCCGGGCACCCGGAGTGGTCGCCGGACAACAACACCGGCGTGGTCTTCGGCAAGGCCCTGGCCCAACATCCGCTCGGCTACCAGGCGACCGCGCTCAACTGGGGCGGTGCCGCGCTCTCGCTGCGGACCCGGCTGTGGGGCGTGAAGGCCGGCTCCGCCGTGACCCTGACCTGGGACGACAGCCCGGGCGTGTACAAGCAGTGCACGACCGCGCAGTTGAAGGACGGTCAGACCTACAACGTCTCGCTGGTGACCACCGGTCCGGCGCCCGACCCGGTGGTCACCACCAAGGGCACCGACACGGTGGGCACGGCGAACTGGTTCACCGGCCGGGCCTTCGAGTTCACCGCGACCGAGGACAACCCGATGGTCTCCTTCGACTCCCAGGAACGCCGCGACTCGCCGTCCTGCGGCCCGCTGATCACCAACGTCACGGCCAGGCAGACCCCGGCCCCGGTGAATCAGAAGGTCACCAAGGAGCAGCTGCCGGCCCCCAAGGCCTACCGGGGCAACGACCCGCTGGAGCCGGGTGTGGCAGTGGACGACTGCGAGGGCGCCGCCACCAACTGCACGTTCACCGTGGACAACCGGTACTCCTACCGCTACTACGGGCAGACCCGGGTGGTCGGCGAGGTCTACATCAACTGCAGCCGCAACGCGGTGGTGGACGACCGGCGGATCGAGGTCACCGAGCCGCCGTACGACAGCCTCACGCAGTACTACGCGCTCAAGGGCGCGCCGCTGGTCCCGAGCCGTTCCGACATCTCGCAGAGCCGGCCGAACCTGGCCGCCCAGGCCGCCGCCGGGTACGCGGCCGGCGGCGGCAACGCGGGGGCCGTGTCGACCAGCAACCCGCTCACCTGGAGCCGGACCACCGGCAAGTCGCTCAACCCCACCATCCAGCCCGGCGAGGTGAGTTGGATCGAGGTGCAGCCCGCGCGCGAACGGGTGGTGGGCACCTTCGCCAACACCCGCAACGCGTACCGGCTGGACGCCGTCTTCGACGTCCCGGCGGTGTCCCTGCCGGACCGCTACTACCAGCGCACCGGCCCGCTCACCGAGACCGAACTGCAGCGCTGCGGCTCCGGCCGCCCGACCGCGGGCACCCCGGACAACGGGGCGAACCCGGACAGGCGCCTGCTCGCCCTGGACGCCCCGCCCGCCGGTGTGCCGACCAGGTCGGTCCCGCTCAACCCGTAAGCCCCGTACGTACGTCGGCCGCCTGCCCCACGATCGGGCAGGCGGCCGGCGCACGGACCGGGGTCAGTCCAGCGGCTCCCAGGACCGCGCGGGCGTCAGCCGGTACCGGCGCCCGCCCTCGACGGTGCTCGGCGGCACCTCGACCAGGCCCTCCGGCGTCGACCGGGTCGGCCGCAGGGTCAGGCAGGCGGACCTGTTGGTGAAGGTCTGGGCGACCACCGTGCTGACGTTGACGCTCGACGGGCTGTCGACGATCACGCCCTTGATGAGCTTGGACGCGCCTTCCACCAGCAGCTCGCCGACGGTGCGCGTCATCGCGTTCAGCACCCCGAACTGGAGCTGGTCGCCGGACTGCAGGGTGAAGGTCACCTCCGTGGTCTCGGTGCTGGTCCGCTTCCACTCGTGCGAGTACCTGGCCTGGAAGGCGAGTTGGAAGGAGGCCGTCGCGCTGAGCTTGAGCTGGCCGGCGCCCGTGACGGTGCCGGCCACGTTCACCGAGCCGCCGTTGGCGGTCTCCGTGTTCGGCCCCTTGTCGGACGGCGAGGTCTTGTCGGTGTGGCTGCCGGTGGTGGTGTTGCTGGCGCCCACACTGCCCTTGACGTCCGTGGTGTTGTCGACGGTGCCCGTGAGCGTCGCGCTGCCGGAGATCTCGCCCGCCAGGTTGTCGGTGGTGCTGGACTCCAGCGTCACCGTGCGGGTGACGGTGATCGGCATGTCGGTGCAATTGATCGCCCCGTTGCCGACCGAGGCCACCGCGGTGGTGAACTCCCGCGACAGGCCCGGGATGACGCGGAACGAGCACCCGTAGCCCTGCCCGCAGCCGCGCGCCAGCGCGGGCGCGTCCGCGAGCGGGGTGTCGCCGTCGAAGGCCTGCGCGGCCGCCGGTTCGGCCTCCCCGTCCGCGGCGAGGGCGGGCCCGGCGCACAGCGCCAGCACGGTCACGAGGGCGGCGGGCACCGCCGCCCGGCGCTTCACCGCTGCTCCCAGGTGCCCTGGGCGGTGCGGACGTGCACCGCGTCCGGCGCCCGGCCGAAGCGTTCCGGCGGGAGCTCGACCGGCCCGGCGTCGAGCGCGCGGGTCGGAACCGACCGCAGCGACAGGCACTTGTCCTTGTTGGAGAAGGTCTGCGCGACGATCGAGCTGGAGTTGACGGTGGAGGGGCTGTCCACCGTCACGTTCTTGATCAGCTTGGACAGGCCGTTCACCAGCAGCTCGCCGACCGTCCGGGCGGAGGCGTTGGCCACCCCGAACTGCACCTCGTCACCGGACTTCACCCGGAAGGACACCTTGGTGGACTCGGTGGTCTGGGACTGCCAGGTGTGCGAGAAGGAGGCCTTGAAGGCCGACTCGAAGCTGGCCTTGGCGCCCAGGTGCAGGGCGTTCGAGCCCTCCACCGTGACCGGGAACTCGGCACTGTTCTTGCCGGTGTCCTCGGTGGACGGGCCCTTGTCCTTGTTCGGCCCGTACTGGGTGACGCTGTTCTCCGTGCCGGGCTTCACCGTGCCCGAGGCCGAGACGGTCACCGTGGTGTCCACCCCGCCCTCCAGGGTCGCCTTGCCGGAGATCTCGCCGCCGATGTTGTCGGTGCTGCTGGTCACGAAGGTGACGGTGCGTTCGACGAGCATCTCCCCGTTGGTGCAGTTGATCGCCGCGTTGCCCAGCGACACCACCCCGCTGGTGAACTCGCGCGGCAGCCGGTCGTACATCCGGAAGCTGCACGCCGCGGGCTCGGTGCACAGGCGGGTGACCTCCCGGGTGGAGGCCAGCGGCCGCTCCCCGTCGAAGGCCTGCGCGACGGGCGGCGGCGGGACGGCGCCGGTGCCGTCGGCGGCGCCGCGCGGGGCCGCGCTGCTCGGGGCGGCGGACGGGGCCAGCAGGACTATCGCGGCCCCCGGGGCCAGCAGGGCGTACCTGGCGGTGCGCCGCCATCGCGTCGGGCGGGCGTGAACGACCACGGACACTCTCCTTGCGCGTCGGGCGAGTTGGAGCGGTTGCCGCATCCTCCGCGACAGTCACATCGTGGGCGAACGGTTGCCAGTCGACCGTCCGCCATTCGCCGCACCGGCGGACCCGGGCCGCGGCGCTCGGCGGAAGGGGTGACGGCCTGTCAGCAGCCGCGCGCGCCCCGCCCCGTCGGGAGGCCGCCGGCCCGGGCCCCGGGATCGGCGCAGCTCAGCCGGGCCCGCTGTTCGTAGGATGGGTGGAGCTCCTCCGGGAGGAACTCGCGCCGGAGGGGACATGCCGCAACACGCGAAGGACCGACTGATCGGGCGGAACCGCGAGCTGGCGGAGCTGGACCGCCTGCTGCACGAGGTGCGCGAGGGGCGCAGCCGGGTGCTGGTGCTGCGCGGTGAGGCCGGCGTCGGCAAGTCGGCGCTGCTCGACCGCCTGGCCGGGCAGGCGGCGGGGGCGCGGCTGCAGGTGGTCCGGGCGGCCGGCGTCGAAGCGGAGTCGGAGTTCGCGTACTCGGCCCTGCAGCGCCTGTGCGCGCCGCTGCTGTCGCACCTGGACCGGCTGCCTCCGGTCCAGCGGGACGCGCTGCGGGTCGCGTTCGGACTGAGCGCGGGGAGCCCGCCGGAGCTGCTGCTGGTCGGGATCGCGGTCCTCGGCCTGTTCGCGGAGGCCGCGGCCGGGTCCCCGCTGGTGTGCCTGGTCGACGACGCGCAGTGGCTGGACCTGATGTCCCAGCGGATCCTGGCGTTCGTCGGGCGGCGGCTGGACGCCGAGTCGGTGGCGCTGGTGTTCGCCGAGCGGATCACCGGGGGCCCGGACGAGGAGGGCTTCGCCGGGCTGCCGGACCTGGTCCTGGGCGGGCTGGCCGACGCCGACGCGCGGGCGGTGCTCGACGGCGTGCTGCCGGGGCCGGTCGACGCCCGGGTGCGGGACCGGATCGTCGCCGAGACCGGCGGCAACCCGCTCGCCCTGCTGGAGTTGCCGCGGGGCCTGTCGTCGGCCGAGTTGGCGTTCGGCTTCGGCGGGGTCGGGGCGGGGCCGCTGGCGACCCGGGTCGAGGACGGCTTCCGGCGGCGGGTCGACGCGCTGCCGGCCGACACCCGGGCGCTGCTGCTGGTCGCGGCGGTCGAACCGGTCGGCGACGGGCCGCTGTTGTGGCACGCGCTGCGCCTGCTGGGCATCGGGCTGGAGGCCGCGGCGCCGGCCGAGGCGGCGGACCTGATCACGCTGGGCGCCCCGGTGCGGTTCCGGCACCCGCTGGTGCGCTCGGCCGTGTGGCGCGGCGCGGACGCCGCCGCCCTGCGGTCGGCGCACCGGGCCCTGGCCGAGGCCACCGACGCCGAGCGCGACCCCGACCGGCGGGCCTGGCACCAGGCGCACGCCGCGGTCGGCCCGGACGAGCAGGTCGCCGCCGCGCTGGAGTGCTCCGCCGACCGGGCGTTGGCGCGCGGCGGCCGGGCGGCCGCCGCCTCCTTCCTGGAGCGCGCCGCCGCGCTCACGCCCGACCCGAAGGACCGGGCGCGCCGCGCGCTGGCCGCGGCCGGGGCCCACCTCGCCGCGAGCGCGCCGGCGCGGGTCCCGGACCTGCTGGCCGCCGCCGAGCTGGGGCCGCTGGACCCGTTGCAGCAGGCCCACGCCAGTCGGCTGCGGGCCAGGGCGTCGGCGATGACCGACCCGGGACGGGGCTCGGTGGAGCCGCTGCTCGACGCGGCGGGCCGGCTCCGGGACCTCGACCCGGCCGGTGCGCGGGAGACCTGCCTGGCCGCGTTCGGCGCGGCCGTCTGGGCCGGCCGGCACGAGGCGGGCGGGCTGCGGCGGGCCGCCGAGGTCGCCCGCGCGCTGCCGCCCGGCGACGAGACGGCGGACGTCTTCCTGCGCGCCCTGGTCGCGTGGACGGTGGACGGCCCGGTCGCCGCCTTCCCGCTGCTGGCACGGGCGCTGCGCGCCCTCGACGACGAGGAGCAGCTGGCCGTGCTGTGGCCGGCCGCGAACGCCGCCGTGGAGCTGGGCGACCTCCGGGCCTGGCTGGACGTCACCGACCGGGCGGTCCGCTTCGCCCGCCGGACGGGCACCCTGTCGATCCTCTCGACGGCCCTGCCCTACCGGGCGGCCTCGCTGGGCTTCGCCGGGCGGTTCGCCGAGGCCCGGGACCTGCTGGCCGAGGCCGCCGCGGTCGAGCAGCCCGCGGGCGTGGCGACGCGGATGGTCTCGACGGCGCTGATCAGCGCGTACGGGGGGCGGGAGCGGCCGACCCTGGAGCTGGTCGAGGCGCTGGAACGTGAGGGCGGGCGGCGCGGCCTGGGCCGGCTCGACGGCATGGCGGCGTGTGCGCGGGCGGTGCTCCACAACGGCCTGGGCAACTACCCGCTCGCCCTGGAGGCCGCGCTCCGCGGCGGGGAGTACCGGGACCTGGTCGTGCACCACTGGACGTGCAGCGAGCTGGTCGAGGCCGCGACCCGGGCGGGCGAGCCGGCCGTGGCGGCCTCGGCGCGCGAGCGGCTGGCCGACTGGGCCCGGGCCGGCACGCCGTGGGCGCTCGGCGCGCTGGCGGTCGCCGACGCCCTGACCGGGGCGCCCGAACCGGCCGAGGACCGCTACCGCGAGGCCCTCGACCAGTTCGCCCGCGGCGGCCTCGGCGTGTTCGAGACCCGCACCCGGCTGCTGTTCGGCGAGTGGCTGCGCCGCCAGAACCGGCGGGCCCAGGCCCGCACCGAGCTGCACGCCGCGCACGAGGCCGCCGCGGCCATGGGCATGGAGGCGTTCGCCGAGCGGGCCCGGCGGGAGCTGCTGGCCACCGGGGAGACGGTCCGCCGGCGAACGCCCGGCGCGCCGGTCCTGACGCCGCAGGAGGCGCAGATAGCGCGGCTCGCGGCGGCCGGGCACCCGAACGCGGAGATCGGCGCGCAGTTGTTCCTCAGCCCTCGCACGGTCGAGTGGCACCTGCGGAAGGTCTTCGCCAAGCTGGGCGTCTCCTCCCGCCGGGAGATCGCCGGCGCCCTCGCCGACCGGTGACCGCCGCCGCGGTGTGACGGCGGGTCAGCGGGTGGCGCGGGCCGCCTTCTCGATGACGCCGGCCACCAGGTCGGGGTGGGACACCGCGACGGAGTGCGAGGCGGCCACCTCGGTGGTGTGCGCGTGGGCGCGCTCGGCCATGAACCGCTGGGCGGCGGCCGGGATGTTGAGGTCCTCGGTGGTGACGACGTCCCAGCTGGGGACGGTCTGCCAGGCCGCGGCGGTGGCCGGCTCGGTCAGTGCGGCCTGGGCGATCGGCCGCTGCGTCGCGGCCGCCAGCGCGGCCCGGTCGGCGGGCACGTCGGCGGCGAACTGGGCCCGGAAGGCGTCCTGACGGATGTACAGGTCGGTGCCGGTGGTGCCGTCGGCGGCGGTGAACGGCACCGGGTCCAGCGTGCCGGACAGGGTGGAGCCGGGGAACCGGCCGGTCAGCTGCAGCGCGCTCTCGCCGGGCGCGGGCAGGAACGCGGCGACGTAGACGAGGGCCCTGACCCGCGGTTCGCCGACGGCGGCCGCGCTGATCACCGAGCCGCCGTAGGAGTGGCCGACCAGGACGACGGGGCCCTTGAGGTGGGCGAGCAGGCTGCGCAGCGCGGCGGCGTCGGAGGCCGGGCCGCGCAGCGGGTCGGCGGCGGCGACCACCGGGTAGCCGTCGCGGCGCAGCGCGGCGATGACGCCGTCCCAGCTGGAGGCGTCGGCGAACGCGCCGTGCTCCAGGACGACGGTCGGCTTCGGGGCGCGGTCGGCCGCCGGGTCGCGGGGCTGGGCGTCGGCGGTGCCGGCGACGGCGAGCGCGCCGACGGCGGCGGTGGCGAGCAGGGCGGCGAGGCCGGTGGCGAAGCGGCTGCGGCCGTTCTCGAGGCGGGACATGGGAGTTCACGCTCCAGGGGTGGCGGACGGTGCGGTGGGTTCGGCGGTCCCCACGGTGGCCCGCGCTGCGGCTCGGACGCATCGGTCATGTGACTCCGCCTTCGGCGCGGCCGCGACGAGCACTGACTGAGCGTCAGGTGACTGATGTGCGGGCGCCGGCGCGGCGGCGACAGTGGGGGCGCCAACCCCGAGCTCCGAGGAGAGATCATGAAACGACGGTTCCTGGCCGTCGCCGCGGCCTGCGTCCCGCTGGCCGCCGCCCTGTACGCGCCGGTCGGCGCGTCGGCGGACACCCTGGCGGGCGGCCCCGCGTCCTTCACCTGCGCCTCGCTCGCGGTGCCCGCCCCGGCGGGCACCGCGGTGGAGTCGGTGACCGCGGCCGGTGTTCCGGCCGGCACCTTCCAGGTGCCCGGGGTCCCGCCGCTCGGCGGCTTCCCGGTGGCCGACGTCCCGGCGCACTGCGAGGTGACGGTGACGCTGACCCACCCGGGCGCGAACGACCACGCCAAGGTCGACGTGTGGCTGCCGCAGGCCGGTTGGAACGGCCGCTTCCAGGCGGTCGGCGGCAGCGCCTACGCCGCCGGGGACAACGGCGCGGGGCTCGCGGCGGCCGTCAAGCAGGGCTACGCCGCCGCCACCACCGACGCCGGTGTCGGCGGGGCGCTGGACACCGCCTGGGCGCTGGACGCCTCGGGACGCGTCGACACCGCGCTGCTCGACAACTTCGCCTCCCGCTCGGCGCACGAGATGGCGCTGGTGGGCAAGCAGGTGGTGGCGGGCGTCTACGGGCGGGCCGCGTCCTACGCGTACTGGAACGGCTGCTCCACCGGCGGCCGCCAGGGCTACCTGGAGGCCCAGCGGTACCCGAAGGACTTCGACGGCATCAACGCCGCGGCCCCGGGCATCAACTGGAACCAGTTCGAGGTCGCCACCCTGTGGCCGCAGGTGGTGATGAACGAGGCGCACACCTACCCGACCGCGTGCGAGTTCGACGCCTTCAACCGGGCCGCGCTGGCGGCCTGCGATCGGCTCGACGGCCTCGCCGACGGCCTGGTCGCCGACCCGGGGCGGTGCGACTTCGACCCGCGGCGCCTGGTCGGCACCCGGCTGGTGTGCGACGGCCGGGAGGTCACCGTCACCGCGGCGGACGCCGAGGTGGTCCGCCGGATCTGGGACGGCCCGCGCGACCCGGACGGCAGGAGGCTCTGGTACGGCCTGCCGGTCGGCGCGGACTTCCGCTACCTCGCGGCCAGCAAGACCGACGAGAACGGCGTCACCACGGGCGTGCCGTTCGTCGTGCCGTCGGTGTGGGTCGCGACCTTCGTGCAGAAGCAGCCCTCGTTCGACACCGCGCACCTCACCTCCGCGCAGTTCGCCGAGATCTTCCGCAAGGCCCGCGCCGAGTACGACCGGGTCATCGGCACCCGCGACGCGGACCTGTCGGCGTTCCGCGACGCCGGCGGCAAGCTCATCACCTGGCACGGCGAGGCCGACCAGCTGATCCCCACCGCGGGCACGGTGGACTACCGCCGGCGGGTGGACGCCCGGTTGGGCGGCACGCAGCAGGTCGACGACTTCTACCGGCTGTTCCTGGCGCCGGGCGTCGCGCACTGCGGGCTGGGCGGCGGCGCGGTCGACGACCTCGCCGCGCTGACCGCCTGGGTCGAGCAGGGCAGGGCCCCGGCCGTGCTGCACGCCGAGCTGACCACCGCCACCGGCACGACCGTCGCCCGCGAGCTGTGCCGCTACCCGATGGTCTCCCGCTACAGCGGCCACGGTGACCCGGCCGCCGCGAGCAGCTTCCGCTGCGTGCAGCCCGCGCGCGGCTGACCCGCGGGTCCGGGTCCGCCCCCGCTCGGGGGCGGACCCGGCCGCACTCACAGGCCCAGGTCCGCCGCCAGGCAGGAGAACCTGACCGCCAGGGCGTCGGGGTCGTGGGCCTGCGGCGGCCGACGCACCGTCAGCACCGGCTTCTCCTCGACCAGGTCCGCGGCGGCGACCCGGGGCGGGAGCGCGCCGAACCGGGCCCGGCGGACCTCCGCCGCCTGCTCGGGGGTCACAGCCGGTCCGCGTCGACGACCGCCTGGGCGAAGGCCGTCGGCGCCTCCTGCGGGGCGTTGTGGCCGATGCCCGGGAGCACCCGGTGCTCGCACGGGCCGGTGAACAAGCCCCGGTAGGACGCGCCGTCGGTGGCGGCCAGGAACGGGTCGAGGGCCGGGTCCAGCGTGATGGTCGGCACCGTGACCGGCGGCCGCGCGGCGAGCCGCTGCTCGTAGCGGTCGTAGCACCGCTCACCGTCGGCGAGGCCGAGGCGCCAGCGGTAGTTGTGGATGACGACGGCGGCGTAGTCGGGGTTGTCGAACGCCGCGGCGGTGCGCTCGAAGGTGGCGTCGTCGAAGTCCCAGCTCGGCGAGACCTCGTCCCAGACCAGCCGGCACAGGTCGTGCCGGTACTGCGGGGTCTCCATGGCGGTGCGGCCGCGGTCGGTGGCGAAGTAGTACTGGTACCACCAGGTGTGCTCCGCCTTCGGGGGCAGCGGGTTGAGCTGCGCGGCCACGTTGGTGACGAGGTATCCGCTGACCGACACCAGGGCCCGGACCCGCTCCGGCCACAGCGCCGCGAGGATGTCCGCGGTCCGCGAGCCCCAGTCGAAGCCGGCCAGCACCGCCCGGTCGATCCCCAGCGCGTCCATCAGGGCGAGCACGTCGAGCGCGATCGCGGACTGCTGGGCGTTGCGGACCGTGGCCGGCGACCGGAACACGGTGGTGCCGTGGCCCCGCAGGTACGGCACGATCACCCGGTAGCCGGCGTCCGCCAGCAGGGGCGCCACGTCGACGAAGCTGTGGATGTCGTAGGGCCAGCCGTGCAGGCAGATCACCACGGGGCCGTGCTTCGGGCCGGCCTCGGCGTAGCCGACGTCGAGCACGCCGGCCCGGACCTGCCGCAGGTCGGTGAAGGCGGTGTGGGTGCCGGGGGCGGTGGGCGGGATCTCGGGGGCGCCGCCGCGCCGCTCCGAGTCGGCGGCGAGGGCCGCGGCCGGGCGCAACACCGCTGCGGCGCCCACGCCGAGGCCGACCGCCTTGCTGAACGTACGCCTGTCGATCATGGTGGTTCCTCCTGGATGCTCGTCGGCTCCTCCACTGTTCTTCGGCCACCGGCCGCGACGCATCAGTCACATGACGCCCAGTCACCCGGGGGCGCAGCGCGGATCCGCCGGGCCGCCGCCCGCAGTCATCCGACTGTTTCCGCGCCGCGCGGGCGCGGTGATCCTGGACGCAGCGCCGCACCGCCGGCGGGTAGCCGTGTGCTGTCGGAAGGACTGGCCGTGAAGCAAACCCCCGTCGTCCTGGTCCACGGGGCGTGGTTCCACCGGTCCTGCTGGGCGCCCTGGGCCGAGCGGTTCGGCGCGCACGGCTACGCGGTGCGGGTGCCGGCCCGGCCCGGCGAGGCCGCCACCGTCGAGCAGGTCCGCCGCGATCCCGGCGCGCTGGACGGGCTCGGGCTGGCCGCGCTCACCGCGCACTACGAGCGGATCGTGCGCTCCCTCGACGAACCGCCGGTCCTGGTCGGGCACTCGTCCGGCGGCCTGATCGTCCAGCAGCTCCTCGGCGCGGGGCTCGGCCGCGCCGCCGTGGCCCTCGCCCCGCTGCCGTTCGGCGCGCCGCCGGCCGGTCCGGGTCGGCCCGCGGGCACGGCGTCGCTGTCCCGGGCCCGGTTCCGGGAGCTGGTGGCGAACGCGGTCGACGAGCGGGAGGCCGCGGCGCTCTTCGACCGGTACGCCGTCCCCGCGCCGCCGCGGCTGCTCGCGGACCTCGGACTCGGCCCCGCCGCCGGGCCGGCCGACGCCGTCGTGGACACCGCCAACGAGGCGCGCGGCCCGCTGCTGCTGGTGTCCGGTCAGGAGGACCGGGTGGTCCCGGACGCGGTGACCCGCTCGGTCTACAAACGCTACGGCGACTCCTCCGCCGTCACCGACCTGAAGCAGTTCGTCGACCGGGGGCACTCGCTGGTGTTCGACGGCGGCTGGCGCGCGGTCGCCGACCACGTCCTCGGCTGGCTGGCCGCCAATGGCGCCCGGGCGCTGGGCGACTGACCGGACGTCAGGTCCGCGGGGCCTCCCCGGTACGGCTCAGCGCGTCGCGCAGCGCCGCCCGGGTGGTGATGCCGAGCTTGGGGAAGACCCGGTAGAGGTGCGAGCTGACGGTGCGCGGCGACAGGTGCATCCGCTCGCCGATCTCCTTGTTGGTCAGGCCGCCGGCGGCCAGGTCGGCGATGCGGCGTTCCTGCCAGGTCAGCGCGGCCAGGCTCGGCGTCGAGGCGCGCGGCGGCGCCCCGGCGGCGCGCAGTTCGGCCCTGGCCCGCTCGCTCCACCCGGCCGCGCCCAGCCGTTCGAACGCCTCCGCGGCCGCGACCAGGTGCGGCCGCGCCGCCGCCGGGCCCTGCACGTGGCGCACCCGGACGCCGTGCGCCAGCCGGATCCGGGCCAGCTCGAACGGGAAGCGGGCGGCCTCCGGGTGGGAGACCGCCCGGGCGAACATCTCGGCGGCCTCCCGCTCGTGCTCGGCGGTCATCGCCAGCGCGCCGCAGGTGATCAGCTCCAGCCGGGGCGAGACGGCCGGCAGGCCGGCGTCGCGGGCGGCGAGGGCGTGCGCGCGGGCCTGCTCGACGCGCCCGGTGTGCTGCGCGGCCTCGACCAGGTCCAGCAGCGTCCGCGAGGCCTGGTACGCGTACGGCCGGAAGGTGCCCGGCTGGGTGATGCCGAGGGCGTGGAGGTAGGCGGCCTCGTAGTCGCCGGAGCTCAGCGCGGCGGTCGCCCCAACCGCGTCGGCAGCCTGGGTCAGGAACCCCACGCCGCGCGGCCGGGCCCAGGCGTCCACCTCGGCCTGCAGGTCCCGGGCCGCGCCGGTCCGCCCGCGCAGCGCGGCGAGTTGGGCCAGGTAGGCGCGGCTCTGGGCGGCGAACAGCTGGTGGCCGTGCTCGGTCGCGAGGTCCAGGCCGCGCCGGCCGGTGGCCTCGGCCTCGGCCCACTCGCCGACCGCCAGCTGGTCGAGCATGACCAGGTGCAGCATGACCATGCCGACGGCCACCGCCCCGGTCTCCAGCTCGCGGTCCACCACGCGTTGCAGGTGCGGGCGGTACAGGCTCAGCAGGTCGAGGTGGTAGGCGGCCGCGCCCAACCGCGTGACGTCCCACGGCTCCAGCTCCGGGAGCAGCGCGGCGGCCCGGCGCACCGGCCCGGCCAGGTCGGCGGCGCGGCGGGTCACGTCGCTCCAGGCGCCGCCGTACAGCGCCGAGCGCTCGGTGACCCGGCCGCCCAGCGAGGCGAGCAGCCGGTGGGTGCTCTCCCAGGACGCCTGGTCGCCGCTGTACTGACTGATCGCCAGGAGCAGGTTCACCAGCCTGGCGAGAACCTCCTCCCCCGGCCCGTCGGCCGGCCCGGCGTCGCGCAGCCGCTCGATCGCGGCCGACACCTGACGGTGCGTCGAGCGGACGTCCCCGTCCTGGTAGAGCGCCCGGTAACCGTCCGTCAGCACCGCGGCCGGCGAGCGGGTCGAGCCGGGCGCGTGGTCGGCCAGGACCAGCCGGTGCGCCTGGCCGAGGCGGGCGGCGTGGGCGGCGACGAAGGCCGCGTCGGCGAGCCGCCGGGACCGGTCGGCGCCCTGCTCGCTGAGCTCGGCGGCCCGGGTCAGCCAGGCCACGGCGGCCAGGGCACCGCCGCGCCGGGTCGCCGAACCGGCCGCCGCCTCCAGGACCTCGGCGACGTCCTCGTCGGGGTCGACCGTCGCCGCGGCCAGGTGCGCCGCCCGGCGCTCCAGGTCGTCCCGGTGGACCTGCGCCAGCGTCAGGTGCGCGGCGCGGCGCTGGTTGGGCGTGGCCAGCCGCACGACGGCGGAGCGCACCAGCGGGTGGCGGAAGACCGGCTCGCCGGTCGGCCCGTCGACGTCCAGCAGGCCGGCGGCCACCGCCGGGTCGGCGTCGCGCATCCGGTAGCGGGTGCCGGGGAGGGCGTCGGCGCCGCTCGGGGTGCCGGCGCCGTCGAGCGCGCCGAGCAGCAGTTCTGCCCGCACCCGCTCGTCGAGCGCCGTGATCCGGGCACCGAACAACTGGTGCAGCCGCCGCGGCAGCGGCACACCGGACGGACCGGCGAGGTCCTCGACCGGGAGGTCGGCGAGGTGGGCGGGCAGCTCCAGCAGGGCCAGCGGGTTGCCCCGGGCCTGCTCCAGGACGATCCGGCGGGCCCGGCCGCCCAGGTCCGGGTACCGGAGGTCCAGCAGGCGGGCCGCGTCCTCGTCGGCGAGCGCGGCGACCGGCAGTTCGGGCAGCGCGGCGGTGTCGAACCGCGACGGGACGTCCGCGCGGACCGCGACCAGCAGCCGCACCGGGCCGCCCGCCAGGCGGCGGCCCACGAACCCGCAGACGTCGGCGCTGGCGTCGTCCAGCCACTGCCCGTCGTCGAGGACCAGCAGCAGCGGCCGCTGGGCGGCGGCGTGCGACAGCAGGCCGAGCACGGCGATGCCGAGCGTCATCACCGACGGCGGGTCGCCCTGCGTGCCGCCGAACACCGCGTCGAGCACCGCCCGGGCGGCGGCGTCCGGCCCGGGGTCGGCGAGCAGCGGGTGCAGGAGCTGGTGCAGCCCCGCGTAGGGCAGTGCGGACTCCGCCTCCACCCCGGCCGCCCGGACCACCGCGTGGCCCTCCCGCTCGGCCAGCGCGGCGGCGTGGCCGAGCAGCGCGCTCTTGCCGACGCCCGCCTCGCCGCGCAGGACGAGCGCCCGGCCCGTGGCGGACCTCGTGAACTCCGCGAGCTGCGCCTGCTCGGCCGCGCGGCCCACCATCGTCGTGACGCCGGATTCCATGCCCTGTCCCCGTTCTGACCCCGTGTCGGCTTCCGTCGGCGCCGCTCAGCCGTCGAGCCCGGCGGCGCGGGCCATGTGGGCGGCGTACCAGACCGGCCAGTCCTCGTCCCGGTGGCCGAGCTCGACCTCGTACCCGTGGTGGGCGAGCGCCGCGTCGCGCAGCGCCGCCTCCAGCTCCTCGGCGGAGCGGTAGACCACGTGACCGATCCGGCCGGGGCGGCGCGTGGTGACCTCCTGCAGGACGAAGGTGTTGCCGTCCGGGTCGGCGAACGACGCGAACGAGCCGTACGACTGCCGCGCCGGGTGCGGGCCCGCCACGCGCTCGGCGTCGCCGGCGTGGTGGAAGACCCCGCCCGCGTCGTGGAAGACCTCGCTGACCTCGACCCCGGCGGCGGCCAGCTCGGCGCGGGCCGCGACGACGTCGTCGACGACCAGGTGCACGCCGCGCTCGGAGCCCGGCGCCGCGTCCGTGACGCCGCTGCCGATGATCAGCGACGCGGCCGAGCCGGGCGGGGTCAGGTGCACCACCCGGAACCCGCCGGGGCCCGCGTGGTCGACGTCCTCGCGGAACCCGATCCGCCGGTAGAAGGCCTTGGCCCGGTCCACGTCCGACACCGGGACGACCACGACCTCGATCTTGAACTCCACTGCGCGGCTCCTTCGCCTCGGTGGACGCCCTCGCGACGTCCACCGCTCACGATCCCCGGACCGCAGGCCCGTCGAGCCGGTGTCGACCACTGGTCGGCCCGTGGCCCGGGTACCGGCCAGTGGTCGGCACCGGCTCGACGGCGGCCCGCCACCGCGAGGCTGGGGGCAGCCGATCAGGGCACCGACACCAGGAGCGCAGGGAACACCCCATGACGACCATTCACTTCACCGAGCGGACCACGGCCACCCCGGAGCAGTTCGTGGCGGTCCTCACCGACTTCGGGCCCGGCCGCCGGGAGCTGTTCCCCAACAGCGCCGACGAGTACCTGCGGGTCCACGCGGAGGGCGCCGACCACGCCGACGTCACCGAGGGGTCGGGCGGCGTGTGGGAGCGGCTGCGCTACGACTGGTCCGATCCGCACCGCGTGGTGATGACCACGGTCGACTCCAACCTGTGGGGCGGCGCCTCCGGGCACACCTACACCTTCACCCCGCAGCCCGACGGGTCGACCCGGCTGGACGTCGTGGTGGTCCGCGAGGGCCGGAACCTCAAGGGCCGGGTCACCGGACTGCTGCTGGGCAGCGTCGGCAAGGGCCTCCTGCACAAGGCCCTGAAGCAGACCATCGCCGCGGTCGAGGCGCGCCACCTGCCCGCGCACCCGTGACGCAACGGCGGCACCGCCCGCTCCACCGACGGTCGGCTCGACCACCGCCTGGCCATCCCCAAGGAGCTGGGCGGGGCGGGCGACGCCACCAACCCTGCGAGTTCCCGCTGCAGGCCACGCCGGCCCCGCGGCTCGGCGGCGTCGACCAGCGCACCGCGGAGGAACTCGCCGAGGCCGCCCACGGGATCTGCCCGTACTCCAAGGCGACCCGGGGCAACATCCCCGTCACCCTGCACGCCACCGCCGTCTGAGCGTCCGTCACCCCGGAGGGAACGCAGAGGCCGGACCCGCCACCCGAGGACCCGCCGGACGCTGCTGGGCGTGCTCGGCGCCACGTCCTCGCCCGGGCCGTCGTCGCCGTCCCGGCGGGGCGCGTGCGCCGGGCCGCCCGGGATCCGGAAGCGCGGCGCCGCATGCCAACCGGCCACGTCGCACCCTCGCGCCTGATGAACTTCCGTCGCTGTAGTGGTTTTTGACCATTCGTTATGCACGCCTCCCTTCACGGCGGACGCCCCGAGCCGCCAGGCTTCGGACTGTTTCACCGCGACGCGCGATCGGCGCGTCCGGGTGACCGGGAGGACCGCACCGTGCCCAACAGGCAACGACGCCGACTGCTCATGTGCGCCGTCACGCTGACCGCGCTCGGCCTGACCACCAGTCAGGCCATCGCCGCCCCCGCTCCCTCGCCGCGCCCCTGGCAGGCCCGGCACCTGGCCGAGATCGGCCACCAGCACGCCCAGAAGACCGCAGCCGGCCCGGCCGCCCCGCGGTTCGGCGCCAAGGCGGAGGGCGGCGGCGAGGACGGGGGCGACGAGGCGGAGAACTCCGCCGAGGCGACCGAACAGTTCACCGAGGCCCGCACCGCACCCGGCGTGGTCGCCCCGGGCGCGTACGGCGCGGCCTGGGCGCAGCTCCAGTCGATGCCGCGCACCGGCGGCTCCTGGGACCACGTCACCGGCAAGCCGTACGACTCGGACGACCCGCGCTACCGCGACGTCAACTCCAACTCCAGCGGCGGCGCCGGCAAGGTCACCGGCCGGATCACCGGCATCGCCGCCGACGACGACGGCTACGTGTACGCGGGCGGCGCCAACGGCGGCGTCTTCCGCTCGCGCACCGGCGGCGGCAACTGGCAGGCCATCTCCGACCGGTTGCCCTCGCTGTCGACCGGCGCCCTCGGCCTCGACGGCTCCGGGCGGCTCTGGTACGCCACCGGCGAGTCCAACACCGGCGCCACCTCCTACGTCGGTACCGGCGTGTACCTGCTCGCCGATCCGAAGCACGGCGAGTTCCAGCCCGGCGGCCGGGTCGGCGGCGCCGAGCTGGAGTCGACCACCATCCACGCCCTGCGCTTCGCGGGCGACCGGGTGTGGGCCGCCACCAGCCGGGGCGTGTGGAGCCACTCCACCACCACGCTGTCCGGCCCGTGGACGCTGGAGTTCGCCCCGAACCCGAGCTTCCTGCCCGGCGGCGCGGACGCCAAGGCGCCGAACGCCCCGTACAAGAACATCGTCAACGACGTCGCCGTCGACCCCAGGGACCCGTCCAAGGTCCTGCTGGCCGTCGGCTGGCGCAGCGGCGACGCGTACAACGGCTTCTACGCCAAGGCGGCGGACGGCAGTTGGCAGCGCGTCGGCTCGCTCGGCGAGCTGCCGAGCGGCGCCGGCGACGTCGGCAACGTCACCTTCGCCCGGTCCGCGGACGGCTCGCGCTACTACGCGATCGAGCAGTCGCCGACCAAGCTGGCCACCGACCCGGACAGCGGCCTGCAGGGCGTGTACGTCTCGAAGTCCGGTTCCCCGTTCGGGCCGTGGACGCTGATCGCGGACAAGGACACCCTCAAGGGCTCCGGCTCGGCGCTGCAGGACGACGGCTACCAGCCCGGCATCCAGTCCTGGTACAACCAGTTCCTCCAGGTCGACCCGAACGACGCCGACCACGTCTACCTGGGCCTGGAGGAGGTCTTCGAGACCAGGAACGGCGGCGCCGCCTGGACCACCCCCGGCCCGTACTGGAACTTCGGTTTCGCCTGCTGGTCGATCGACCCGGCCAAGCAGACCGGTGACTGCCACCCCACCACCCACTCCGACCAGCACGCGGTCGCCATCGGCAGCTACCACGGCCGGACCAGCGTGTACGTGGGCAACGACGGCGGCATCTACCGCCGCCCGGTGAACGGCGCGGCGGACGCCGACGGCCACGCCACGGACTGGACGTCCCTCAACGACGGCACCATCGACACCCTGCAGTACTACTCGGTGGGCGTCGGCGCCGACCCGGCGGGCCACGGCGTGGTGGTCAGCGGCGGCCTGCAGGACAACGGCCAGTCGGTGCTGCGGGCCCGCGACAAGGTGATGGGCTCCGACTTCGGCGGCGACGGCGCGGACACCCTCGTCGACCCGCGCAACGGCTGCGACATCGCCGAGGAGTACGTGTACCTGGCGATCGCGGTCACCCAGAACTGCGCGGTCAACGACGGCTCCTGGACCACCGACCCGGCCAAGGCCACCAGCTACTCGGTCGCCCCGCCGGACAACGAGCTCGGCGGCGCCGGCGCCCGGTTCATCGCGCCGATCGCCACCGACGACAGGAACGTCGACAGCTGGGTCGCCGGCGGACGCCACGTCTGGGTTCAGGACAAGGGGTTCGCGATCCGCAGCGGCGAGGAGTGGAAGGCCGCGTACGACCTCGGCGAGGGCCACGTCGCCACCGCAGTCGCCGCCTCGGGCGGCACCGTGTACGCCGGCTGGTGCGGCCCCTGCAACAACCAGGGCTTCACCCGGGGCATCGCGACCGGCAACGCCGACGGCACCGGCTGGCACCAGCTCGACCTGCCCGTCGACGGCGCGCTGCCCAACCGGTACGTCTCCTCGCTGGCCGTCGACCCGGCCGACGCGAAGCACGTGTACGTCGCCTTCAGCGGCTTCTCCCGGGCCTGGACCGAGGGCCCCGGCGCGGGCATCGGCCACGTCTTCGAGAGCCGCGACGGCGGGGCCCACTGGACCGACGTCTCCGCCGACCTGCCCGACGTCCCCGCCGACTCGCTGCGCCTGCTGCCCGACGGCGGCCTCGCGCTCGGCACCGACCTGGCCGCCTTCTACCGGGCCCCCGGCGAGCGGAACTGGAAGGTGATCGGCGCCGACCTGCCCACCACCACGGTGATGCAGCTGAAGACCGGCCCCGACGGGCAGCTGTACGCCGCCACCCACGGCCGCGGCATCTGGTCCTTCGACCTCCGCCGCCTCGGGCGCGGCCACCGCGGCCTGGACGACTGAGCACGTTCGGAGTACCGAGAGGCCCGGGGGGTGTCCCCCGGGCCTCTCGGCTGTCGCGGGAATTCCCGCTCCGCCGTGCGATCGGGACCTCCCGTGCGGGGGCGGAGTCGTTCCCGTGGATGACCCATTGCCCATTTCCGAGAAGGATTTTCCTCGGCCGGGAGTTTGTTCCGCGCGGGCCCGTCGATTCTGCGCGAGCCGTTGACTGCGGCCCGTCATCGCTGCTTTTCTTCCGATCGTGCTCGCGCCGGAGCCGTCAGGCCCGGCGGCACGGCACTGGTTCCGCGGCACCACCATCGCTCTGCCGCACCACCGTTGACGCCTCGTCACGTTCCTTCGCGTCAGCTCTCACGGCACCGCCGGCACACGCACGGGCCGACCCACCGCGTTTTCTCCCGCCCGTGTCCGTGCCGTACCCCGTCATGCCACGAGCCGTCACCCGGACCCACAGGCACCCGGGACGGCAGGAGAGAGGATCCCCCCACCGATGGGCATTCCCCGTATCCGGGCGACCCGACGGCTGGCCCTTGCGGCCGTCGCGTCGCTGTCCCTCGTCACCGGCGCGCTCGCCGCCACCGGCGTCGCCCAGGCGGCGAACGAGCCGGTGTCGCCGCAGAGCGGCTCCGTCGCCAACCCCTACAGCCCCGCCTACCAGCACCCCTACCGGCACGGCGTGGTGCCGACGTTGCAGCAGCACGCCAAGATGCAGGAGTGGGCGGCGGGTCAGGCGACCCCGAACGTCGCGACCGGACCGCAGACGCTGTCGTACGGCGGCGGCATCGACGGGATCGGCGTGCAGAGCGGCCACTCCAAGGTCTACCTGGTGTTCTACGGCACGCAGTGGGGCACCCAGACCACCGACGGCAACGGCAACGCGAAGTTCTCCGGCGACTCGGCCGGGGCGGCGGGCGCCGCGCAGCAGATGTTCAAGGGCATCGGCACCGGCAACGAACTCTGGTCGGCCGACCTGACCCAGTGGTGCGACGGGCCCAACGTGGCTGTCGGTGCCACCAGTTGTCCCTCGAACGCCAACTTCGTCCCGTACCAGAGCGGCGGCGTCCTCGCCGGCGTCTGGTACGACAACGCGGCCGCCTCGCCGGCCGCCGCCAGCGGCCACCAGCTGGGCGTGGAGGCCGTCAACGCCGCCGCGCACTTCGGCAACACCACGGCCGCGGCCAACCGCGACGCCTACTACGTGATCCTCTCGCCGCACGGCACCAACCCCGACAACTACCAGAACCAGTACTGCGCCTGGCACGACTACAACGGCGACACCACCCTCACCGGCGGTGCGGTGAACTCGCCCTACGGCGACATCGCCTTCTCCAACCAGCCGTACAACATCGACTCGGGCGCGGGCTGCGGCGTGGGCTTCGTCAACTCGCCCGGCACCCTCGACGGCTGGACGATGACCCTCGGCCACGAGTGGCACGAGATGATGTCCGACCAGAACCCGGCCGGCGGCTGGACCAACCACGTCTCGGGCAGCTCCTACAACGGCCAGGAGAACTCCGACGAGTGCGCCTGGCTGTCCCCCGGCACCACGGGCGGCGCGGCCAACATCACCTTCGGCACCTTCGGCACCTGGGCCGAGCAGGCCAGCTGGTCCAACGACACCAACTCCTGCGCCATCTCCCACCCGATCGTCGGCGGCCAGACCGGCAACACCGTGACGGTCACCAACCCCGGCAGCCAGAGCGGCAAGGTCGGCACCGCGGTGAGCCTGCAGGTCAGCGCCTCCGACTCGGCCTCGGGCCAGACCCTCACCTACTCGGCCACCGGCCTGCCGGCCGGCCTGTCGATCAACGCCTCCACCGGCCTGATCTCGGGCACCCCGACCACCGTCGGCACCTCCTCGGTCACCGTCACGGCCAAGGACACCACCAACGCCTCCGGCAGCGCCTCGTTCTCCTGGGCGGTGTCCACCACCGGCGGCGGCTGCACCCCGGCGCAGCTGCTCGGCAACGCGGGCTTCGAGACCGGCTCCGCCGCCCCGTGGACCACCACCAGCGGCGTGGTCGACAACTCCGCGTCCGAGGCCGCCCACAGCGGCTCCTGGAAGGCGTGGCTGAACGGCTACGGCTCGGCCCACACCGACAGCGCCGCGCAGACCGTCACCATCCCGGCCGGCTGCAAGGCCACCCTGAGCTACTGGCTGCACATCGACACCGCCGAGACCACCACGACGACGGCGTACGACAAGCTCACCGTGACCGTCAACGGCACCACGGTGGCCTCGTACTCGAACCTCGACAAGAACACCGGCTACGCCCAGAAGACCGTCGACCTGTCGTCCTACGCCGGTCAGACCGTCACCCTGAAGTTCAACGGCGTGGAGGACTCCTCGCTGCAGACCAGCTTCGTGATCGACGACACCGCGATCCAGACCAGCTGAATCTGACGCATCGTCAGCAGGAGTACCCGGGCCCGGCGGCCGTTCGGTCGCCGGGCCCTTCGCTGTGGAAAATCGCCCAAGAATCAGCAAAGAAATCCTCGCTAATTCCCCCTTGAGGGACTTCAACAGAGGTGCCGAGTTGAATACTGTTAATGCCCTGACGAGGCCGGACGCATTTCTCGCGCAGTTCCATTGACGGCCTGTCGGCGGTTCTGCTTTGCTTCAGCCGCAGACGGGCGGCCAACCCCACATGACGGGCAATCAGCTCGTCGGCCGACGCGCGGAGATCGTGTTCTCCCTTCCTTGCGCGCCCACCCGTCGGCTCCTGTCCACGCATTCGGCCGTTCCATGCCCACCGGTGTGCGGGCGGCCGGCAGAGAGAGGCTCCCCCACCGATGGGTAGTTCCCCCACGTTCCGGCGGACCAGGCTGGCGGCGCTCACCGGCGTCGCGTCGCTGACGCTCGCCGCCGCCGGGCTCGCCGCCACCGTGGCGCCCGCGCAGGCCGCCACCGCCCCCGACGCGCCGTCCGCGGCCGTCTCGGGGCAGGCGCACCACAACGCCGCCACCGCCGACTCCGGCATCTCCAACGAGTTCAACCCGTACAGCTCGGCGCTCACCCAGAGCACGATCCCGGGCATGAAGCAGTACGCGGCCAAGAAGCAGAACCTGCTCGCGCACCAGCTCCAGGCGGCGGCCACCGGCCAGCAGACCCTGTCGTACGGCGGCGGCGTCGACGGGATCGGCGTGCAGAGCGGGCACTCCAAGGTCTACCTGGTGTTCTACGGCTCCCAGTGGGGCACGCAGACCACCGACGCCAACGGCAACGCGAAGTTCTCCGGCGACTCGGCCGGGGCGGCGGGCGCCACGCAGCAGATGTTCAAGGGCATCGGCACCAACGGCGAGACCTGGTCGGCCGACCTGACCCAGTGGTGCGACGGCCCCAACGTGGCCGCCGGGGCGACCAGTTGCCCCGCCAACGCGAACTTCGTCCCGTACCAGAGCGGCGGCGTCCTCTCCGGTGTCTGGTACGACAACGCGGCCGCCTCCCCCGCGTCCGCGACCGGCCACCAGCTGGGCGTGGAGGCCGTCAACGCGGCCGCCCACTTCGGCAACACCACGGCCGCGTCCAACCGCGACGCGTACTACGTGATCCTCTCGCCGCACGGCACCAACCCGGACAACTACCAGAGCCCGACCCAGGGTTACTGCGCCTGGCACGACTGGAACGGCGACACCACCCTCACCGGCGGCGCGGCCAGCTCGCCCTACGGCGACATCGCCTTCTCCAACCAGCCGTACAACATCGACATGGGCGCCTCCTGCGGCGTGGGCTTCGTCAACTCGCCCGGCACCCTCGACGGCTGGACGATGACCCTCGGCCACGAGTGGCACGAGATGATGTCCGACCAGAACCCGGCCGGCGGCTGGACCAACCACGTCTCGGGCAGCTCCTACAACGGCCAGGAGAACTCCGACGAGTGCGCCTGGATCAAGCCCGGCCAGACCGGTGGCGCCGCCAACGTCAGCTTCGGCTCGTTCGGCACCTTCGCCGAGCAGGCCAGCTGGTCCAACGACACCAACTCCTGCGCCATCACCCACGCGATCCTCACCCACGGCACCACCAACACCGTCACGGTGACCAACCCCGGCGGCCAGTCCGGCACCGTGGGCACCGCGGCCAGCCTGCAGGTCAGCGCCAGTGACAGCGCGTCCGGCCAGACCCTGACCTACAGCGCCACCGGCCTGCCGGCCGGCCTGTCGATCAACTCCTCGACCGGCCTGATCAGCGGCACCCCGACCGCCGCCGGCACCTCCTCGGTGACCGTCACCGCCACCGACACCACCGGCGCCGCCGGCTCCGCCACCTTCAGCTGGACCGTGTCCGGCACCGGCGGCACCTGCACCGCCGCCCAGCTGCTCGGCAACGCGGGCTTCGAGACCGGCTCCGCCGCCCCGTGGACCACCACCTCCGGCGTGGTCGACAACTCCAGCTCCGAGGCCGCCCACAGCGGTTCCTGGAAGACCTGGATGGACGGCTACGGCTCCGCCCACACCGACACCGTCTCGCAGACCGTCACCATCCCGGCCGGCTGCAAGGCGACCTTCAGCTTCTGGCTGCACATCGACACCGCCGAGACCGGCTCGACCGCGTACGACA
>NZ_JBFAQR010000018.1:0-119735 GCF_040678815.1 Kitasatospora sp. NPDC049285
ACCCGCCGCCCCTCCGAGTCGACCACCGCCCACAGGTGGCCCACCTCCGGCAACGACCCCCTTGGTGCGCTGATGGCCAGTCACATCGGTAGTCTGCGAGGCGTGAACCTCGATGATCTTCCCGTGATGGAGTTCGAGTTCCCCGGGCCGTTGCGGGACCAGTTGGTGGCTGCGGTGCTGTCCGGTGCCAAGACCTCCACCTCTGCGCTGGCGGTGGGGTACGAGCGGGAGAACGAGCCGTTGCCCGAGGTGGGCCACCTGTGGGCGGTGGTCGACTCGGAGGGGCGGCGGGTCGCGGTGATCGAGCTGACGGAGGTTCGGACGGTCCGGCTTGCGGACGTGGACCTGCGGCACGTGCTCGACGAGGGCGAGGGCTACGCGTCGTTGGCCGAGTGGCGGGCCGTGCACGAGCGGCTGTGGCACAGCGCGGAGGTGCGGGCGGAGCTGGGCGACCCGGAGTTCACGGTCGAGGACGACACCCGGGTGGTGGCGCAGCGCTTCCGGCTGGTGCAGCGGGTCTGACGGGGCGTGCGTGCGAAGCGGTGCGGGAACGCTGCAACTTTCGCCCCGGGAAGCCGTTGGCGACGGTGGGACGCGGAGGCGTTCGTCTCCGGGAACGGATGGAGGGCAGTCATGGACTTCCGCGACGAGCTTCCCGTCGACCACCGGCTCGCGCAGGTCTACCGGGTCGGGGCCGGTCTGTGCGGGGTGGTCCTGCTGGTGTTCGGGTGCCTGGGCCTGGCCGACGGGTTGTCGTTCTTCAGCACCACCGGTGAGAGCGTGGCGGGGCTGTCGAGCAACGGTCTGCTGAGCCTGGTCTCGATCGCCACGGCCGCGTGCCTGATCGTCGGGGCCGTGATCGGCGGCAACACCGCCTCGACCGTCAACATCGTGGTGGGAGGGCTGTTCGTCCTCAGCGGCTTCGTCAACCTCGCCCTGCTGGACTCGGGAGCCAACGTCCTGGCCTTCCGGATCCCCAACGTCGTCTTCAGCTTCGTGATGGGCCTGGTCATCGCGACGTTCGGGATGTACGGACGGGTCAGTGGCAGGCTGCCGCGGGACAACCCCTACTGGCGCCACCGCCACCCCGAGTCCGCCGCGGAGTCCGCCGCACCGGACAACCGGGGAGCCCTCGCCGGCCCCGCGTCCCGGCCGGGCATCGCCGGTCCGCCGCGATGAGCGCAGCGCGCGTGCTGCGGGCCACCGCGCGGTTGGTGGACCGTCAGCTCCCTGATCCGGGCGCGGGCCGTCAGCGAAGTGACCCGGTCGCGAGGTCGGCCAGGAGTTCGCGGGCGGCCCGGGCTCCCGAGGCGAGTGCGCCCTGGACGGAGCCGGTCGTGCGGTGGTCGCCGCACACGTACCGGCCCGGTGACCAGCGGCTGCCGCGGGTCAGCGGGTGCGGGGCCGGCATGGCGGGCAGGGCGCTCGGGATCCGGTACGTGGCGAGCGGGTGCCAGCCCGAGGTGTCACAGGCGTAGAGCTCCGCGAGCCGGGACCGGACCGCCGCCTCGTCGGCGTCCGTGCCCAGCACCGAGGTCGACACCAGCGAGAGCCCCGGCGGCGCGCAGCCGGGCACCACCTCCGAAAGGACCACCGAGTTGAGCAGCTGGCGGTCGGAGTCGACCAGCAGCATCGGCTCGGGCAGCGGGCTGACCTCGGCCACGTGGTAGAAGGTCGTCACCGCCCGGAGCTCGGGCACCGGCAGGCCCGGGAGCAGCGCCCCTGCCGTGACCGGGTCGGTGGCGACGACCACGCAGCGCGCCGCGGCCTCGCGGCCGTCGTCCAGGAGCGCGCCGTGCTCGCCCAGGCCGACCACGCGGGTCTCCAACTCCAGTGTTCCTGTGGGGAGTTGTGCGGCGAGCGCCGCCGGCACGGCTCCGATCCCGGCCTCGGGCAGCGCGAGCGTCCCGCGCATCATGCTGCGCCAGTAGAGGTGGAACACGCGGCTGGAGGTCGTCAGCGCGTCCTCCAGGAACACCCCGGCGAGGAACGGCCGCAGCATCGTGTCGATCGTCCGCGGCGACACCCCGGCGGCGCGCAGCGCCGCTGCCGTCGACACGTCCCGTCCGCCGCGCAGCGTACGGGCGGGCAGCAGCCGGTCGCGCGCACCGAGCAGGCCGAGCGCCAGCGCGTCCCGGGGCGGCAGCAGCCGGCCGGTCAGCAGGTCCCCGGCCAGGTCGGGCCGGCGCAGCGGATCGGCGAACCGGAACCGCCCGCGCGAACCGGCCAGGACGAATCCCGGGGTGAACCGGTGCAGTTGCAGCGGCCCCAGCTCCACGCGGCGCCTGACCTGGGGGTAGGCGGTGTTGAACACCTGGAAGCCGCGGTCCAGCCGGAACCCGTCCACGCGATCGGTGCGCATCCGCCCGCCCACCCCGTCCGACGCCTCCAGCAGCCGCACCCGCAGTCCGGCCGCCGCCGCGTCCCGCGCACAGGCCAGACCTGCCGAACCGGCCCCGACCACCACGACATCCGCCGCACCGTCCGCGCCCATCACGCCTCCTCGGTCACCGCGTCCCGTCCCGGCCGATGCCGGCGGGTACGACCTGTTCGGAGCCGACCGGCCGAACGGATTCCGGCAGCGCGAAGTGCCGCGGGAGGGGTGGGATCAGAGCGGTACCCCGAGCGTGGCGGCCGCGTCGGCCACCGCGGCGGCGGGCGCGGTGCGCAGCAGCTCGGCGACCAGGGGGTGGGTCCGGACGACCTGGGCGCCCACCCGGTCGGCGGCCAGCAGTTCGCGGGCCGCGCCCGCGGCGTCGCCCACACGGGCCAGGACGCGCGCCCGGTCGATGCCGTGCCGGGCGCGGCGCTCCGCGGGCAGGTCGCCGAGGTCCATCCCGTCGATCCGCTCCAGCGCCCCGAGGTCCTCGCCGAGCTCCAGCGCGGCGTGGACGGTGTGGACGGCCCACTCGCCCTCCCCGAAACCGGTAGCTCCGGCCGTCGACGCGTCGGTGTGCGCGAGGGCCGCCGCGGCCTCCGCCAGGTGCCCGGAGGACTCCGCCTGGCGTCCGCGCTGCCCCTCCAGGACGGCCGAGACCAGGTGCAGGGTGCCCCACACCGCCCAGGCGTGACGGTCCTGGCGGCCGAGCAACCCGCCCGCGGCCGCCAGTCCCGCCTCCAGCAGCGCGGCGGCCTCGTCCGTCGCCCCCGCACTGAGGGCGACCTCCGCCTGCAGCCACACGGTGGACGCCACCAGCGCCGGGTCCCCGCCCGCCGTGGCACTGCGCCGCGCTTCGGCTGCCGCCAACGCCGCCAGGTCGTGCGCGCCGAGCCGCTTCGCCAGCAGGGCGCTCTCGTGCAGGGCCGCCGCGAGCAGGTCCGTCACCTCGGGTGACTCGGCCGCGCGCAGGTCGTCCAGCAGGGCGGGGAGCGTCAGGGCGAGGTCCGTCCACCGCGCCTCCCGCCGCAGGCCGGTCACCGCCGAGAGCCGGCCGCGCAGACCGCCGGCCGACCCGCGCTGCGCCGCCGGCCCGGGCGGCAGTGCCGTCCGCAGCACCGCACGCCGCAGGGCCGGCAGCGCCCGGTGGGTCGCACCCGCCACGGGGTCCTCCCGCCCGCAGGGCACGCCCAGCAGCTCCCCGGTCGACACGCCCAGCGCGTCCGCGAGCGCGACGAGCATCGCCTGTCGGTCGATGCGCTGACGGCCCGCTTCGACGGTTCGCAGCCAGTCGGGGTTGCGTCCCACCGCGTCCGCGACCTCGGCCCGCGACAGGCCGAACGCCTCACGCAGCAGCCCCACCCGACGCCCTACGGACAGCCCCGCCACCACCGACGGCCCCGTACCCATTGCCACCTCGCCTCGTGGACCCGCCTCGGGCAGCGGGCGACACGGCCCACGCTAGGCCCGGCGCCCTGCTCAGCATGGAACGCCTGGCTCCGTGCCGTGTCATGTCGGCGCCGCGGTACCGCTGCACAAGCGAGGCAAGAGGACCAGGACCGGGAAGCCTGGGAGGCTCGGACCGGCACCGTTGACGGAGGTGGGAAGGTCATGGCCGTCCGACTCAGCAGCAGCGAGCGGTACCTCCTCGGTGAGATGGAGGCGGTTCTCAGAACCACCGATCCGGCGCTGGACCGGTTGCTCGGACGCCGTCGGAACGCGGTGATCCGGCTCGCCTGGCGCCCGCTGCCGCTGGTCGTCTGGGTGGCGACGACGGCGGTCGTGACGGCGGGCTGCCTGCTCTGCGCGGGCGCCTACAGCGCGGCGGCGGCCGTCCCGGCGGTGCTGGGCGCCGCCGGGACGGTCTGGGGCTTCCGGCGGCTCGCTCGGCTGGACCGGGGCTGATCTCCGTGGCCCGAGGCGAGCACGCACGGGTCCGTGAGCGCCGACCGCCCGGACCCGGCGTCGTGCCTGACGACGTGTCACGGCTCGCGCCTGACGACGTGTCACGGCCCGTGCGCGGTGAGGGCGATCAGCACCGGGGAGCGCGGGTCACGACGGGGGACGTGGCCCGCCGTTTCGGGGTGTCACCGGCGACGGTCCGCTCCTGGGAGCGTCGGTACGGCGTCGGCCCCACGGATCACGAGACCGGCCGGCACCGCCGGTGGAGCCCGCAGGACGTCGCCGTGCTCGACGTGATGTGCGGTCTGACGGCGCGCGGGGTGGCACCGGGAGAGGCGGCGCGCGTGGCCCTGCGGTCGGCCGCCGATCCGGCCGGCGCCAGCCGAGGTGCCGAGGCCGACGAGGTCCCGTCGCCCGGCGCCGAGCGACCCGCCGCGCCGGGCGGCCGGTCCGCTCTGCCGGTCGGACCCGTCCGGCCCGAGTGCCGCGGGCTGGCGCGGGCCGCGGTCCGGCTCGATGCGGCGAAGGTGTCGCGGATCCTCCGCACGGTGGTCGCCGACCTCGGGACCGTCACCGCGTGGACCGAGGTGATGGCGCCCGCGCTGCGCGCCGCGGGCCGGAAGTGGGCCACCGGTGGGGACCGCTACGTCGAGGTCGAGCACCTGCTCTCCTGGCACGTCTCGACCGCGCTTCGCGTGGTCGCGGACCGCCAGGGCGACGCCCGACCGGGCCCCTGCGCGCTGCTCGCCGGGACGCCGGGCGAACTCCACACCCTGCCGCTGGACGCCCTCGTCGCCGGACTCGCCGAACGCCGTCTGCCCTGCCTGATCCTCGGTCCGGCCGTTCCCGCGCCGGCCCTCCTCGAAGCCGTCCGCCGGACCGGGCCCGCGGCCGTCGCGCTGTGGGCCCAGAGCGCGCACACGGCGGACCACCCGCTCGCCCGGCAGACCGCGGAGGTCGCGTGGGGCGGCCGCGGCAGCCGCTCGCGCCCCACCGTGCTCGTCGCAGGGCCCGGCTGGGCGCCACGGCGGATACCGGATGAGTTGATCCGACCCCACGACCTGCCGAGCGCCCTGGACCACATCGAGCGGCTCCTCACGGTGTGACCCGCGTGAAGGCATCCGATCGCCGGTGCGCGACGAAGACCGGGGTGAGGGCAGGAGCGGGGCCGCGAGAGAGGAACGCGACGATGGTCACCGTCGAACGGAGCATCACGATCGGTCGTCCGGCCGACGAGGTCATCGCGTACCTCGCCGACTTCGGGAACGCCCCCGCGTGGGATCCGGGAACGGAGAGCTGCGACCGGATCGACGGCGGGCCTGTCACGGCCGGCGCGACCTGGCTCAACGTCTCGCGCTTCCGCGGCCGCCGTACCCGGCTCACCTACACCCTGGAACGCTACGACGCGGACCGGCTCGTCTTCGTCGGCCGCAACCGCACCGTCACCGCGACCGACGACATGACGCTGCAGTCGGCGGGCGATCGGACCCTGCTCGTCTACCGGGCCGAGCTGCGCTTCCACGGCGCCGCCCGCCTCGCGGGCCCGTTCCTGCGGCGGGCGTTCGAGCACCTCGCCGACGAGGTCGCCGAGCGGCTTCCACGGGTTCTCGCCGCGCAGGCGCCGGAGCGCTGATCCAGGGCGGCTCACCGTTCGGAGGAGAGAGCAATGGACACCGGAATCGCCGTCCACCGGCAGCGCGAGCTGGTGGACCGGATCGCCCGAGCGGTCGCGGACGACGACCGGATGACGCTGGAGATTCTGCTGATCGCCCTGGAGGCAGTGGCGGACGAGTCGATGCTCCGCCGCCTGGAAGCCGCGATGGGTCGTGCTCCCCGCGCAAAGCGCTGACCGGCGCACGCAACCGCGTCGGCGCGGCGTACGTCGAAGGTCATGGCGGACGCGCGTCGACGTGCTCTCGGTTGCCGGGTGGTGGGGGTGCGGGGGGCCGTGGCCCCGCCGATCGGCGGGTCTCGGTAGGGACGTCGTGCGTACGTGGGCTAGGGTCCCGTTCGTTTGAATTGTTCTCAGGAAACTCCCAGCAAGAGTCGGGGTTCCGCCAGGAGAGGGGGAGCGCCGTGGGCGTCCAGCAGAATCGGAGTCGGGACGGGGTCGGTCCCGACCCCGCCGGGCGCATCGACGGCGCGGTCGACCCCGTCGGCAAGGCCGTCTCCCGTCGGCCGGGTGCGGCCGCATGACGACGCTTCCCCTCGCCACCCGTTGGAACCCGGTCGACTGGCCGCTCACCCACGGACCGGTGCCGCTGGCGGTGCTCGCGGGCGGGTGGGCGGCGCTGGCCATGCTCGCGTTGTCGCGCAACGAGCGCTGGCGGGCGCCGCGGCTGTTCGGGACCCTGCTGCTGGCCGGCGGGCTCACCGCGCTGGTGAAGATCGGCGTCGACGGCTGGTGGCACCCGTTCCCGGAGGGCACGCCGGACTTCGTACTGCGCTGGATCGCCGTCGCACTGTTCGGCATATCCCTGCTCTGCTTCCGCGCGCCGCTGCTCCCCACCCGCGGCGGGCGCCTGCTGGCGGCGGGCGGCGCGGTGCTGGTGCTGGTGATGGCCGCCTCCCAGGTCAACCGGGGCTTCGACCAGTACCCGACCGCCCGGGCCATGCTGGCGCCGCCGAGCGAGGCGCTGACGGTCGGCAAGACGGCCGAGACCGTCGCGGCCGGGCCCGGCAAACCGCTGGAGGAGATCTGGCACGCACCGCCCGACCTGCCCGCCAAGGGCACCCTCTCCACCGTGACCATCCCCGGCCCGAAGTCCGGCTTCAAGGCCCGCCCGGGCTACGTCTATCTGCCGCCCGCCTACCAGGCGACGCCCCGGCCGCTGCTGCCCGTCGTGGTGCTGCTGCCCGGCCAGCCCGGCGCGCCGGAGGACTGGGTCAACTCCGGTGCGATCCGCGAGATCCTGGACACCTTCGCCGCCTCGCACCACGGCCTCGCCCCGATCGTCGTCGTCGCGGACCCCACCGGAAGCCCGTGGGTCAACACGCTCTGCATGGACTCCCGCATCGCCAAGGCGCACACCTACCTGTCCGTCGACGTCCCGAACTGGATCCACCGGAACCTGCAGACCGCCACCGGCCGCACCGCGTTCGCCATCGGCGGGCTGTCGCTCGGCGGCACCTGCTCGCTCCAACTCGCCGTCAACGCCCCCGACGTCTACGGCAGCTTCCTCGACGTCTCCGGCCAGGCCGAGCCGACCCTCGGCGGCCACGGCGAGACCGTCGCCAAGGCCTTCGGCGGGAACGAGGCCGCCTTCGACGCGGTCGACCCGCTGCACGTGATGGCCCGTCAGAAGTTCCCGGACACCGCGGGCCGGTTCGTGGTCGGCGCCAACGACGACGACTTCCGCGGCATGCAGGAGAAGGCCTTCGCCGCGGCGCAGGCGGCCGGGATGAGCGTCGCCTACCAGACCATCCCCGGCTGGCACAGCTGGGAGGTGTTCCGGCAGGCCTTCGACCAGAACCTGACCTGGCTCGCCCAGCGGACGGGGCTGGTCCGGTGACGCCGCTCCTGACGGCCCCCGCGCCGACCGACGACGAGCAGGCCCCCGCCTGTACGCCCGCCGCCGCCCGCACACCCGACCCGCGGGCCCAGCGCCTGCGCCGGGCCGCCGGCGCCCTCGGCGGCCGACTGCGCGCAGCGCCGCTGACGCTCACCCTGCTGGCCGGGCTCTGGACGCTCGGTGCGGCCACCGGCGGCCTGGCGCACGGGCCGTCCGAGGCACTGCTCGCCCACGTCGGGGTCGGCCTGCCCACCCTGGCCGAGGGTCGCTGGTGGACGCCCCTCAGCTCGCTGCTCTGGTGCTCCGGCGCCGGGTCGTACGTGTTCACCAGCCTGCTGCTGCTCCTGGTGGGACCCGCCGCCGAGCGCCGGCTGGGCCGGGTCCGGACGCTCGCCGTGCTGGTGGGCGGGCAACTGGCGGGCACCCTGGCGGGCACCTGCCTGGTCGCGGCCGGATCGCTCGCCGACGAGCCGTGGACCGCCTCGGTGGCCGACCAGACCGCGGTCGGCCCCGGCGTCGGCGTGTTCGCCCTGGCCGCGGTGCTCGGCTACCGGCTCACCGCACTCTGGCGCCGCCGCCTGCACCTGCTGGTCCTGCTCGTCCCGCTGGTCACCACGCTCTACGTCGGCCACCTGCAGAGCGTGCAGCGCTTCGCCGCCGCGCTCATCGGCCTCGCAGCCGGCGCGCTGCTCAGCCGGGACCGGCCGCGGCTGCGCACGCACCGCTCCTCGCACTCCGAGACCCGGGTGCTGGTCGCGCTCTGCCTGGTCGCCGCCGCCCTCGGCCCGCTCGTCGCCGCGCTGTACGACAACGCCAGCGGGCCGCTCAACACCTTCTCCGAGCTGTACTTCTCGCACCGGCTCAGCCCCGAGGAAGTGGCCGACACCTGCCTGATGTCCGTGCACGACTGCGCCCGCGCGCACGCCGTCGAGCGGATCTTCGACACCCCGGGCCGGCTGATGGCCGCCCTCTTCCCGGCGCTGCTGATGGTCCTGGCCGACGG
The DNA here is from genome assembly GCF_040678815.1 of Kitasatospora sp. NPDC049285. Taxonomy (NCBI): domain Bacteria; kingdom Bacillati; phylum Actinomycetota; class Actinomycetes; order Kitasatosporales; family Streptomycetaceae; genus Kitasatospora; species Kitasatospora sp. NPDC049285. The sequence continues at coordinate 8,795 of NZ_JBFAQR010000018.1, forward strand.
ACTGCGCCGCGGGCTCCGGCTGACCTGGCGGATCGCCGTCGCGACCGAGCTGCTCTGGGTGGCCCTGCTGGGCTGGCTCTACCTGGACGCCGGACCGTCCGGCGGTGACGAGGCCCCGTACTTCGCCGAGGCGATGCTGCTGCCGCTGCTCACCCTCGGACTGCTGCTGGCCACCCGGCAGCGGTTCCGGCTGCGCCTGGCCGACCGGGCGGTGCGCCGACTGGGCGTGGCGATCGGCGGCGCCGCGCTGGCCGCCTCCGCCGCCTACGCGGGCGGGGGAGTGATGGTGGCCGACCAGTTCGAGCCGGGGGCGAACCTGCGCCGCCTGCTGCACGGCCTGCCGGCGCAGTTCCTGCCGCCCGCGTACAACGACCTGACGCCGGACTACCCGATCGCCGTCGGCAGGGTGGCGGTCCTGCTGGAGACGTACTGCGGGCTGGCCTTCTGGGTGGTCACGCTGGGCGCGCTGCTGGTCGCCTTCCGCCAGCCGGTGATGCGGAGCGACGCGGCCGCGGCCGCCCGGGCCCGGGCGCTGCTGACCGCGCACGGCGGCGGGACGCTGTCCTTCATCACCACCTGGGACGGCAACCACTACTGGTTCGACGAGGAGGGCCGCGCGGCGGTCGCCTACCGGGTGCACGGCACGGTCGCGCTGACCGCCGGCGACCCGTTCGGTGCGGAGGACGCCAGGGAGCGGGCGGTGGCCGGGTTCGCCCGGTACTGCGACGCGCGCGGCTGGACCCCGTGCTTCTTCAGCGTCTCCCCGCAGACCCGGGCGGCGGCGGCCCGCCTCGGCTGGCGCTCGGTGCAGGTCGCCGAGGACACCCTGGTCGCGCTGCCCGAGCTGGCCTTCACCGGCCGCAAGTGGCAGGACATCCGGACCGCGCTGAACAAGGCGGGCCGGCAGGGCATCACCGCCGAGTGGCTGGTCTACCGGGAGGCGCCGCGCGGGGTGCGGGAGCAGATCCGCGAGATCTCCGAGGAGTGGGTCTCCGCGAAGGGCCTGCCCGAGATGGGCTTCACGCTCGGCGGGCTGGAGGAGCTGGACGACCCGGAGGTGCGGGTGCTGGTCGCGGTGGACGAGCAGGGCGTCGTGCACGGGCTGACCAGCTGGATGCCGGTGCACGAGAACGGCGTGCCGGTCGGCTGGACGCTGGACTTCATGCGCCGCCGCTCCGACGGCTTCCGCGGCGTCAACGAGTTCCTGATCGCCTCGGCCGCGCTGGGCTTCAAGGCGGAGGGCGCACGCTTCCTCTCGCTGTCCGGCTCACCGCTGGCCCGCTCCGGTCCGAGCGAGGGCCCGACCGGGCTGCAGCGCCTGCTCGACTGGGCGAGCCAGCGGCTGGAGCCGGTGTACGGCTTCCGCTCGCTGCTCGCGTTCAAGTCGAAGTTCCAGCCCGAGTACCGGCCGATGTACATGGCGTACCCCGATCCGGCCGCGCTGCCGAGCATCAGCAGGGCGATCGGCAAGGCGTACCTGCCGCACCTGACGCCGGTTCAGGGCGTGCGGCTGATGCGGCGGTTGTCGGGCTGAGCAGGTGCCCGCCCCGGCGCCCCGCCTGGACGCGTGCCGGGGCGGGGTGACGGCGGAGGGCCCACGGGCCGTTCGCTCGGCGGGGGTTGATCCTGCGTCAGGTAACCACTTCACTTGTCATGACACCGACGCCTCCCGGTGGCGGTGTCGTTCCGTGTGCCTGTTGCTCCGACGCTCACCCCGACGAGTCTGGAGATCCCGCATGCCCCAGTTCCGCCTGCGGCGCGCCGTCGCCGCCCTCGTGGCCCTGCCCGTGCTCGCGCTCGGCGCGGGCCAGGCCGCGGCCGCACCCGGCCCCGAGGCCCAGCCGCGCGCTGCCACCAGCCGCGTCCCGGCGATCGAGGACGGCGTCGCCCGCACCCTCGCCACCGCCCTCGCCGACCCCGCCCTGAGCGAGCGGGTGCGGACCGCCACGGCCGCCACCGGAGGGCCGGCCGCGCTCGGCCCGCTGGCCGCCGCCGTCCCCGGCGCCTCCGCGCGGAAGCTCGCCGGCACGACCGCCGAGGCGGACAGCGCAGTGGCGGCGGCCAAGGGACTCGGCACCGACCTCGGCCCCCTGCTGCGCGTGCAGCTGGCCGACCGCACGATGCGCACCGCGCTGGACGCCGGGGCCGCACCGCTGGTGGCGGTGGCCGCCACCGACGACCACGCCCGCACGCTGCGCGCCTACGACACCGCCGGCCGGGCCCATGTCCTGTCGACCGCGGGCCTGCCCGCCCAGCCGGTCTACCTGGTCGACGTCGACACCGCCAAGACCCTCGCCGCCGGAACGGCCCTGCTCCAGCGGGAGTTGGGCACCCGGGGGACCGGCGCGGCTCCCGCGACGGCCACCGCGGCGGGCGGCTGGTGGGCCACCAAGATCACCTCGATCGAGGTCGCGGACGACGAGGAGCCCTGGTTCAAGGGCGCCGCCGAGATGTTCGCCCTGGTGACCGGCTTCGGCCAGGACGGCAAGGTCCGGGTCGACTCGGTCGCGATGCCGTACCTCCAGTACGACGGCACGGTCTACCGGCCGAACCAGATCCTGGTGAACTGGTCGAACTACAAGTACAACCTGGCCGACGTCGTGCTGATGGAGGACGACGGCGACACCAACTACCTCGCCCTCGCCCAGGCCGTCGCCGCGGTCCTGCTCACCATCGCCGACCAGGGGGCCTACATCCCGCTGGTGAACGCCGTCCTGGGCGCGCTGCCCTCCTCGTGGTGGACCGACGACCCGGACTACGTCGACTCCTGGTACACCCTCGCCCGCACCAGCTCCGGCCGCCTCGACGGCGCCCGGGCCAACGGCTGGATGACCGTCGAACCGTACTTCGTCGAGCAGTTCTGACCCCGGTCCCGTGACGCCGTCACCGGCGGTGCGGGTGAGGAACGACCCCGGGGGCAGCCGACGTGCCGGCCGGTCACGACGACGGTCGGCGCGTCGAGGGCTCCACATCCGGGATCGGTCCGGACGGCGTCGAGACACGGCCGCGACGAGCCCTCATGGTGACGAACGCTCAGTTGATAATTGGTGCTCGTCCCGACCGGATGAGGTATCCCCACGTGAGAGCACTCCCTCCCTCGGCCACCGTCCGTGCCGCGCTGGCCGCCGCCCTCCTCGCCGTCCTGCCGACCGCCGCGCCGACGGCTGCAACCGCAGCCCCCACCGCTACCGCCGCCGTCTTCGACACCGCACCGGCCCAGGCGGCGCTGGCCCGCCTCCTGCCGCACCACGCAGGGCAGTTCACGCTGGAGGCGGTCGCCCGCCCTGCCACCGGTGACTGGTTCGGCGTCTCCGGCAGCGCGGGCGCCGTCCGCATCCAGGGCACCAGCCCGGCCGTGCTGCTCAGCGGCGTCAACGAGTACCTGCACTCCAGCGCCCACGTCGACATCGGCTTCCCCGGCGACAGCACCAGCAGTCTCCCCGCCACCCTGCCGGCACCGGTCGCGGTCACCCGCTCCGCGTCGGTGGCCAACCGGTTCGCGCTCAACGACACCGACGACGGCTACGCCGGGGCCCACCGCGACTGGGCCGCCTGGGAGCGGGAGATCGACGTCCTCGCCCTGCACGGCGTCAACGAGGTCTTCCTGCCGATCGGCACCGAGGCCGCCTACGTCGACGCGCTCCAGGAGTTCGGCTACACCAGGGACGACCTGCTCGCCTGGGTCCCCGGCGCCTCGCACCAGCCGTGGTGGCTGCTGCAGAACATGTCCTCCTTCGGCGGACCGCTCACCCCGCAGCAGCTCGCCGACCGGGCCGCGCTCGGCCGCAGACTCGCCGACCGGCTCCGGGAGTTGGGCATGACGCCCGTCCTGCCCGGCTACTTCGGCACCGTCCCCCCGGGCTTCGCCGCCAAGAACCCCGGCGCGGCCGTCGTCCCGCAGGGCAGCTGGGTCGGCTTCCAGCGCCCGGACTGGCTCGACCCGCGGACCACGGCCTACACCGCCCTGGCCGCCTCCTTCTACCGCCACCAGCGCACCCTGCTGGGCGACTCGGCGATGTACAAGATGGACCTCCTGCACGAAGGCGGCAGCCCCGGCACCGTGCCCGTGCCCGACGCGGCCAGGGCGGTCATGAACGCCCTGCAGACCGCCCGCCCCGGTGTGACCTGGGTCCTGCTGGGCTGGCAGGACAACCCCTCCACCCAGATCATCGACGCGGTCGACAAGACCAGGCTGTTCATCGTCGACGGCCTCTCCGACCGCTACGACAACCTCGACCGCGAGACCTCCTGGCACGGCGCCCCGTACGCCTTCGGCACCATCCCCAACTTCGGCGGCCACACCACGATCGGCGCCAACACCGCCGTCTGGACCGCCCGCTTCGAGCAGTGGCGCAGCAAGCCGGGCAGCGCCCTCCAGGGCATCGCCTACCTGCCCGAGGGCACGGGCGGCAACCCGGCCGCCTTCGACCTGTTCACCACCCTCGCCTGGCGCACCGGCCCGACCGACCAGCAGAAGTGGTACGCCGACTACGCCGCCTACCGCTACGGCGGACCCGACACCCACGCCGCCAAGGCGTGGGAGCTGCTGCGCACCGGCCCGTACAGCATGCCCTCCGGCACCTGGAGCGAGGCGCAGGACAGCCTCTTCACCGCCCGACCCTCGCTCACCGTCGCCACCGCCGCCTCGTGGAGCCCGACGGCCATGCGCTACGACCCCGCCACCGTCCAGCGGGCGCTGACCGAACTCCTCCAGGTCGCCCCGGCGTTGCAGACCAGCGACGCCTACCGCTTCGACCTGGTGGACGTGGCCCGGCAGGCGCTGGCCAACCGCAGCCGCACCCTGCTGCCGCAGCTCAAGGCCGCCTACGACGCGAAGAACCTCACCGCCTTTCGCGCCGCCGCCACGGAGTGGAAGAACGACCTCGCCCGGCTGGACACGCTGCTCGCCACCGACACCCGCTTCCTGCTCGGCCCCTGGCTGGACGCCGCCCACAGGTGCAGCACCCTGGACGCCGAACAGGCCGCCTGCGAGTTCGACGCCCGCTCGGTCCTCACCACCTGGGGCGACCGCTCCGGCAGCGAGTCGGGCGGACTGCACGACTACGCCGACCGCGAATGGTCCGGCCTGGTCTCCGACTTCTACACGATGCGCTGGACCAGGTACCTCGACAGCCTGGACGCCGCCCTGACGACCGGTCAGCTCCCCGCCGCCATCGACTGGTTCACGGTGGAGAACGCCTGGAACCACCAGCGGAACACCTACCCGACCACCGCGACGGGCGACCCCGTCGCGCAGGCCGCCGTGGTCCGCGACGCCCTCCCGCCGCTCGCCGCCGGCGGACCGGTCACCGGCATCGCCGGCGCCTGCGTGGACGTCACCGGCGGCAACTCCGCCAACGGCACCGGACTCCAGCTGTACACCTGCAACGGCACCCCGGCCCAGACCTGGACCCTGCCCGGCGACGGCACGCTGCGCGCCTACGGCAAGTGCATGGACGTCCGCAACGGTGCCACCACGGCCGGCACCGCGGTCCAGCTGTACGCCTGCAACGGCACGCCCGCCCAAGCGTGGGTCCACCGCGCCGACCAGACCCTGCAGAACACCAAGTCCGATCTGTGCCTGGACGCGAGCGGCGGCGGCAGCGCCAACGGCACGCCGTTGATCATCTGGACTTGCACCGCCACCGCCAACCAGCGCTGGACCCTACCGGCCTGAGCCCCGCCGCCCGCGCCTCGTCACCGAAGCCGGGTGCGGGCTCAGGGGCGCCGGGCGTTCCGGCGGACCAGCCACACCACCAGGACGATCGCCAGGACCACCAGGATCGCGACCAGCAGGAGGACGATCAGCCAGCCCTTGGACTTCTTCTTGCTCTTGCTCTTGGTCTTGCTCTTCGCCAACCGGGTGGCGGCGGCCTGCTCCCGCTGCCCGGTTGGTGCCAGGGCCGGCGCGCCGACCGCGGGTGCCTGCTGTACGGCTGCGACCGCTGCGGTGCGGGGCGCGGCCGTCGCCGTGCCGGTGGCGAGCGTGGCGCCGCCGCCCACCAGCGCCAGGGCGAGCAGTACCCCTGCCAGACGTGTTCTCATCCGATTGACCTCTTTCCCCCGGCCCGACCTGTGATCGGATCACTGTGGCAGGCGCCGGCCGCACCGCGACAGGGGGAACGCGCGGCCCGTTCCCGGACTGTGACGGTGTCACAGCACTGTGGCAGCGGGTTGCTCCGGCGCGGGGCCCGGCCGCTCTGGTCAGGAGGCGGCGAGCAACTCGCTGACGGTGCGCGGTTCGCGGCCGAGGAGCGTGCCGAGCAGCGGGTCGACACCGGCGAAGTAGCCCTGTGCGGCGGCCTGGTAGATGCCGAGGGTGAAGCGTGCCATGAACTCCTGCGTGCCCCGGGCGGTCTGGGCCGCGACCCACTCCTCGGGGTCGACGGTGACGCACTCCACCGTGCGGCCGCTGAGCTCGGAGGCGAGGGCGGCGACCTGCTGGAACGTCGGCGCCGCGCCTGCGGTGAGGGTCGTCGGGCCGTCGTGCGCGCCGTCGGAGGCGATCACCGCGGCGGCGGCCTCGGCGGCGTCCTCGCGCGCGGTCCACGACACCGGGCCGTCGGCGGGGACGGTGATGATGCCGGTCTCGCGCCATGGGCCGGCCAGCCAGGCGAGGCTGTGCGCGTAGAAGCCGTTGCGCAGGGAGGTCCAGGCGACGCCGGAATCGGCGAGCAGCTGTTCGGTCGCGGCGTGGGTGCGCGCGGGGCCGAAGGCGCTGCCGGGGTGGGCGCCCTGGTGGCTGGTGTAGAGGATGCGGCCGACGCCCGCGGCGGCGGCCGCGTCGATCGCGGTGCGGTGCAGGGCGACGGCGTCGGCGCCGGGGTCGCTGGCGGAGACCAGCAGCAGCTGGTCGGCGCCCTCGAAGGCGCGGGGGAGGGAGGCCGGGTCGGCGTAGTCGCCGTGGCGCACCTGTATGCCGAGGTCGGCGAACCGCCGGGCCTTGGCGGTGTCCCGGACGGCGACGGCGAGGTCGGCGGCGGGGACGCGTTCGAGGAGATGGTCGACGGTGGCGCCGTTGAGCGCGCCGGTGGCACCGGTGATGACGATCATGGTTCGCTCCCAGGTGTTATCGGTGATTCTCTCGTCACGTTAACAGTGAAACTCCATCGATAACAAACATGAGATACCGTTGGAAACGTGAACGATCCCGATCCCCGACCCCCGCAGACCTCGCGTGACGCCGTGCGCTCCCGACTGGTCGAGGTCGCCGCCCACCTACTCGCCACCGAAGGCCCCGACGCGGTCACCACCCGCTCCGTGGCACTCGCCGCAGGCGTCCAGGCGCCCACCATCTACCGCCTGTTCGGCGACAAGGACGGGCTGCTCAACGCCGTGACGGAACACGGCCTCACCAGCTACCTGGCGCAGAAGCACCCGGTCGACGCCGACGACGACCCGGTGCAGGGCCTGCGCACCGGATGGGAGCTGCACATCGGCTTCGGCCTCGCCAACCCGGCGCTGTTCCGGCTGATGAACACCAGGGTGCCGACCGCAGAAGGACGCTCCGCCGCCGAAGCCGGTGAGCAAATCCTGCGCCAGCGGGTGCACCGCGTCGCCCGCGCCGGACGCCTCCGCGTCCCCGAGCACCGCGCCGTCGACCTCGTGCACGCCGCAGGCACCGGCGTCGTCCTCACTCTGATCGACCAGCCCGAGGACCGCCGCGACACCGCCCTCGCGGACCTGGCCTGGGACGCACTCTGCGCCGCCGTCCTCACCGACCCCTGCGCCGCACCCCCCGGTCCGGCCGCCGCCGCCGTGACCCTGCACGCCGCGCTGCCCACCCTCACCATGCTCACCCCGCACGAACGCGCCCTGCTCGGCGACTGGCTGCACCGCATCGCCACCACCTGACACGCCGTCACCGGCCCGGTGCGGCTCGGTGCCGTGCCCATCCGGATCGGCGCGGGCTCCGAAGGAGATGGCGGGACCACACTCGGGGCGCGGTTCGTGGATGACATGATCGCGAGCGGGGAACAGGGAGTCGTGTGGAGATCACCGGGAGTAGCAGCGGGCGGGCGTGGGAGCCGTGGCCGGAACTGATGGCCGGTCACCGTCCCGTTCTCGTGGCCCCGTCGGACCCGGCACGTCCCGCGCACGCCGGGGAGGGATGGGGCGGTGACAACGCGCTGCCCCAGCTGCGGGAGGACTGGTCCGCGGCGTACGACGGCACCCGCTTGACCGTCCACCGGCTCGGCCGCGCCGCCTGGTACGACGGACCGCTCTCGGCCGGCCGCGAATGGGCGCGCGCCCTGCGCTCGCACCGCACCCTGCTGCTGCTCACCGGACCGTTCACCAGCCCGTTCGACTTCCCCGCCGCCGCTGCCGAAGGCCGCCTGCTGCTGCTCGCCGTCCCCGCCCGCGTGGTCGACGCCCACCAGCACCCGCCCGCGGCCTGAGGCGGCCGTGGTGATGCCGCGTCAGCCCAGGGCGCGGTCGAGGTTGAAGGCGGCGCTGATCAGGGAGAGGTGGGTGAAGGCCTGGGGGAAGTTGCCCAGTTGCTCGCCGGTCGGGCCGATCTCCTCCGCGAACAGGCCGAGGTGGTTGGCGTAGGTGAGCATCTTCTCGAAGGCGAGCCTGGCCTCCTCCAACCGGCCCGCCCGGGCCAGCGCCTCCACGTACCAGAAGGAGCAGATCGAGAAGGTGCCCTCGGGGCCGTGCAGGCCGTCCGGGCTGGTGGCGGGGTCGTAGCGGTACACCAGCGAGTCGGAGACCAGGTCGGTGGAGAGCGCGTCCAGGGTGGAGAGCCACTTGGGGTCGGTGGGCGAGATGAACTTGGCCATCGGCATCATCAGCAGCGAGGCGTCCAGCACGTGGCCGTCCAGCCCCTGGACGAACGCGCCCCGCCGGTCCGACCAGCCGCGCCGCATGATCTGCCGGTAGATCGCGTCCCGGGACGCCCGCCAGCGGGGCAGGTCCGCCGGCAGGCCGCGGTGGTTCGCCATGCGTATCGCGCGTTCCAGCGCCACCCAGCACATCAGCCGCGAGTACACGAAGTCCCGGCGGCCCGCCCTGGTCTCCCACACCCCCTCGTCGGGCTGGTCCCAGTGCTCGCAGAGCCAGTCGGCCACCCCGCCGACCTCGTCCCAGCGGTCACTGCTGATCGGCTGCCCCCACTTGTCGTAGAGGTAGACGGAGTCGATCAGCGCACCGTAGATGTCCAGTTGGAGCTGGCCGGTGGCGGCGTTGCCCACCCGGACCGGTGCGGAGCCGAGGTAGCCCTCCAGGTGCGGCAGTTCGCGTTCGGGCAGGTCGGTGCGCCCGTCGATGCCGTACATGATCTGCAGCGGACCGCTCTCCGCCGAGCCCCGCAGGATGCCCCGCTCGTCGAGGAACCCCATGAACGCCTCGGCCTCCGAGGTGAACCCCAGGCGCAGCATGGCGTAGACGCAGAAGGCGGCGTCCCGCACCCAGACGTAGCGGTAGTCCCAGTTGCGCTCGCCGCCGACCTGCTCGGGCAGGCTGGTGGTCGGTGCGGCGATGATCGCGCCGGTCGGCACATAGGTGAGCAGCTTCAGCACCAGCGCGGAGCGGTTCACCATCTCCCGCCACCGCCCGTGGTAGCGCGAGCGGGCCAGCCAGTGGCGCCAGAACCGGACGGTCGCCTCGGCCTGCTCCTGCGCCTCGGCCCGCGGGCAGGACCGGAGCGGGACGTCGTCGCCGATCTGGTCGAGCGCGAACACGTGGGACTCGCCCTCGAGGAGCTTGAAGTGCGACCGGACGTCCGGTCCGTCGCCCTCCAGCGGTGCGGTGGCGGTCAGGGCGAGCGTCAGCGACGGGGAGCGGAACACCGCCCGGTCGCCCTCGAGGTGCATGGTGTGCGTCTCGGCGCCGTACCCGAAGCGCGGGGCGATCCGCGCCCGGAAGGGGAGGGTCCCGCGGACGCAGACCACCCGCCGGATCAGCCGGTGCCGGGCCGCCTCGCGGGACTCGTCGACCACCGGCATGAAGTCCTGGATCTCCGCCACCCCGTCCGCGGCGAAGAACCGCGTGATCAGCACGTTCGTGTCGGGGAAGTAGAACTGCCTGGTGCGGGTCGGGACCTCGGCAGCCAGCTCGAACGACCCGCCCCGGTCTGCGTCCAGGATGGAGCCGAAGACGCTCGGCGCATCGAAGCGCGGGCAGCAGTACCAGTCGATGGTGCCGTTCGTGCCGACCAGGGCGGCGGTCCGAAGATCGCCGATCAGGCCGTGCTCGGCGATGGGCAGGTAGCGGCAGCTGTCCGCCTGCTCGAAACCAGTCAGGTCGAACGCCATGTCGGCTCCCTGCCGCTGCGGTTCGGGTCTGGAGATCAAGCCTTTTTCATGCTAGTACGCCAGTCGTAATCCGCTATGGAGGCTGGTCGGCGGCCTGGCGGCGGGGACTCCTACGGCCTGAGGACGATCTTGCCGTGGGTGTGGCGGCGTTCGAGCTCGGTGTAGGCCTCGCGGACCCGGGCCAGCGGGTAGACGTTCGCGATCGGCAGGTCCAGCCGTCCGTCGGCGATCAGGCCGGCGAGTTCGGTGAGCACCTTGGCGCCCGGCCCGGCCGCGACCCCTCCGTCGGTCTTCACTCCGTGCTTCTCGGCGGCCGTGAAATCGGCGATGGTGTCGATCCGATCGGTCGCGACGCCGAGGGCGAGGGCCAGTTCGACAGGCCGTGACACCGACGACGTACAGGCTGCCCGCCACCTCCCACGAGACCCCGTCCGGCTTGCGCGTCAGGTCCCCGGCCTCGACCAGGACCAACTCGGCCTGGGAGGACCGCCTCTGGGAGAACCCGATCACTCCGTCGCCGGGCGAGAACCCGCCGACCCCGGGGCCGACCTCCTCGACGACCCCGGCGAGGTCGCTGCCCTGACCGGACGGGAACGTCGACGGGAACAGCTGCGCCACCGCCCCCGTGCGGATGGCCGCCTCACTCGGGTTGATGCCGGCCGCCTTCACGCGTACGAGCAGCTGCCCGTCCCCGGGCGCCGGGCGCTCCACCTCGTCGACCCGCAGCACGTCGATCCCGCCGAACCCGTCGTACCTGACGGCCTTGGGCATGATCGCTCTCCTTCGACTCGCTGGAGCCGGCCGGGGCGTGGGCTACGCCCGCCGGAGTTCGAGCACCGGAATGACGCGGATTCCGGCGGTCCGGCGCTCGTAGTCGGCGAAGCCGGGGTAACGCCGCGCCTGCTCGGCGTAGACGCGGTCGCGTTCGGCGCCGACCACTTCGCGGACGGTCACCCGGTAGGTCGCGGTGCCGCGTTCGACGCTGCCCGCGCCGGCGGCGGTCAGGTTGCGGTACCAGTCCGGGTCGGTGGGGGCTCCGCCCTTGCTCGCGAAGACGTAGACGGTGTCCGGCTCGGCGTCGTGCGGGAGGTACATCATCGGGGTGACGCGCTCCTGCCCGCTCTTGCGCCCGCGGTGGTGGACGAGGACCAGCGGGGCGCCCTCGAAGGCCCCGCCGACCCTGCCCTCGTTCGCGCGGAACTCCGCGATGGTCTTCGCGTTCCAGTCGGCTGCGTCGCTCATGTCGGGCTCCTGTCGTTCACGATCGGGACGGGTGGAGGTCAGGCGGCGACGGGCGCGGCCGTGCGCAGCGGTGCGAGCGCGGCGCTCCAGGCGATGACCTGGTCGAGCATCGTGTTCAGGGCGGCCAGGTTGTACTCGCCGGGCTTGAAGACGCGGTAGTTCTCGAACTCGGTGACCATCGACAGTGCGACCTGCTGGCGCACGTCGGCCATCTGCAGTTCGGCGGCGACCATGCGCAGGTGCTCGACGGACCGGACGCCGCCGACCCCGCCGTAGGACACGAAGCCGACCGCCTTGTTGTTCCACTCCGCGTAGAGGAAGTCGAGGGCGTTCTTCAGCACGCCGGGGATGCCGTGGTTGTACTCGGGAGTCACGATGACGAACCCGTCGAACGGGGCGATCGTGGCTGCCCACTGCCTGGTGTGCTCGTGCTGGTACCGGCCGAAGGACGGCGGCAGCGGCTCGTCGAGGAGCGGCAGGGGGTGGTCGCGGAGGTCGACGAGTTCGAACTCGGCGTCGTCGCGGCGCGAGGCGATGTCGAGCACCCACTTCGCCACCTGTTCGCCGTTGCGGTTGGGGCGGGTGCTGCCGAGGATGATGCCGATCTTGACCATGACGTTTGCCTTCTCACCTGCGGCGCTTCGTCTGCGGAAGTGCGCTGTCCGATAGATCACATGCTGGCCAGATGATCTGTCCAACAACGGATCGGCGGGTACAATTCCGGTTATGAGCACGGAGAGTCCGACCACGCCGACCACGCCGACCACGCTGGCCGACGGCGCCGACTTCGCCGGGGACTTCGGTCTCTCCCTCCTCGTCCTGATCCGCGCCTACCGGACCGTCGTCGCGTCGGCCCTCGACGGCATCCCGCAGGGGGCCCGCGGCTACCAGACGCTCGCCGCCGCCGTTCGCGGGGACCAGCACAACCAGCTCGCCCTGGCCGCGTACCTGGGGATCGACCGCACGGTGATGACCTACCTGATCGACGAACTCGTCGCGGCCGGCCTGGTCGAGCGCCGGCTCACCCCCGCCGACCGGCGCCAACGCAAGATCGTCGCCACCGCCCAGGGCGTACGGACCCTGCAGGACCTGCAGCGGCGGGTACGGGAAGCCGAGGACCGGCTCCTGGCCGCGCTCGACGAGAACGAGCGCCAGGCGTTCCGAACCCTGCTGGGCCGAATCGCCTGCGACGTCCGGGACATGGACCTGAGCGATGCCCCGTGCGACGACACGTCCGACTCGTGCGACCTCGCCGAACCGGAGTCCTAGCTCGCCGGGTTGAGGGTGCGTCAGCCCGCACAGGGGCGGGACACCCGAGGTGTTTTCGGTGCCGGCGGCCCCCGGGTCGGCTACCCTCTGGCCGACGGTCGTCGTACCTCCTGGGGATGGCATGGTCGCTGTGGAACTGGCCGCGCGTGCGGCCGAGTTGGGGACGGACCGGTACGACCCGGCCGCGCTGCTGGGGGAGTTCCGGCGCAGTGCCGTGCTGGTGCCGGTGACCGGTGAGGGCGGGTGGTGGGCGGCCGACGCCGGTGGGATCCGGTGGATCCACGCCTTCTCGGGCGAGGAGGCGTTCTCCCGGTTCGCGGTGGAGCGGGACGGCCGCGCCGGGGTGGAGTGGTCGTACGTCTCGGTGTACGGGGCGCGGCTGCTGGACGTGGCGGTGCCCGCCGCGCCGGTACCGACCGGGGTGGTGCTGGACGTCGCCGGGCCCGCACCGGCGTTCTTCCCTCCGGTGCGGGGGATCGTGCCGGACGCGGCGGCGCTGGCCGGTGCGGGGGCGGACGACGGTGACCGATAGCTATGCGGTGGACCCGGCGGCGCTGAAGCTGGCCGCGGACGGCATCAACCAGGCGATCACGGAGCTGAAGACGCTGGGGATCGACGAGTCCGCCGAGGTGGGCCGGGGATTCTCGAACGTCGACCTGACCGCCCTGCAGGTCGGGCACGGCGGTCTGCACGGCGCGTTCTCCGGCTTCGCCGAGCGCTGGGCGTGGGGCGTGCGCTCCCTGGTCCAGGACGGCAACGAGATCGCGGTGCGGCTCGGCCTGTCGGCCGGGCTGTACCACGACCAGGAGCAGTACGTGTCGGGCACGCTCAAGGACGTGGTGAACGCCGCGATGGGCAACCCGGACCTGACGCAGGAACAGGTCGAGGCGCAGTCCTGGGGGAAGACGCTGTCCGACAACCCGTACACGCAGCTCCGGGACGCCGACTACTCGGCCCAGTCCGCGGCCGAGGCCGCCGACCACATGAAGCAGAGCTGGCAGGCGGAGGGCCGCGACCTGATGGACGGTCCGATGGGGATCAACCGGCAGGCGAACGAGGCGCTGGGCCTGGGGGACGCGTACGACCAGGCGCAGACCGACCTGTTCGGCACCCGGCCGGTGCCGCGGCAGCGGAGTGACGGCGGGGAGGGCTGAGGTGGGCTTCGGTGACTTCCTCGACAGCGTCGGCGACAGCCTGGAGAGCGGCTTCGACACGGTCAAGGCCGGCGTGGGCTCGGTCCTCGACGCGGAGGCCCACCTGGTCGGTGACGGCCTGGACCTGGTGGGTCTGCACGGCGCCGCGCACGCGGTCGACTCGTTCGGGGACAGCGTCGCGGACTCGCTGGGCGCGCAGATCGGCGAGGCGCAGCTCGGCGAGTCCGAGGACCCCGAGGACCTGGTGCACGGCGACGTGGGGGCGATCGGCACGTCGGTCGGACACCTGCGGAAGTTCTCGGCGGCGTTCGAGTCGACCGGCGAGGGCCTGACCCGGCTGGACCACGACCACTGGCAGGGGCAGGCGGCCGACGCGTTCCGGGCGAAGTTCGCGCCGCACCCCAAGCTGTGGCTGACGGCGGCGGACGCCTGCCGGACGGCCGCGGACGCGCTGGAGCAGTACGCGCAGACCGTGCAGTGGGCGCAGCAGCAGGCCCAGCAGGCCGTCGACGCGTACCGGGCGGCGAAGCAGGCGTCCGAACAGGCCAGGGACGCGTACAACCAGGACGTCGACCGGTACAACCGTCAGGCGCGGGCCTGGAACGAAGAGGCCGGGGCCGGGAACGACCCGGGTCCCGCGCCGACCAGGCCGGCCGCATTCAGCGACCCGGGCGAGGCCGGGCTGAAGGAGGCTCAGGAACTGCTGCGGACCGCCCGGCAGCAGCGGGACTCCGCGGGCGAGGCCGCGAAGGCCGCGGTGGACGCGGCGACCGCGACCGCGCCGGCCGAGCCGAGCTTCCTCGAACGGATGGGCAAGGACCTGTCGGACGCGTTCCAGGGGTCGATGGTCGGTCAGCTGCACCTGGCCGGCGGCATCGTCAAGGGCGCGGCGGACATCGTGAAGTTCGCCCGCGGGCTGAACTCGATGGACCCGTACAACACGACCCACCCCGCCCAGTACGCCGACCACGTGTCGACCACGGCCGTGGGTCTGCTGCACGCCGCGAACCACCCGACCGAGCTGCTGTCGGCGGTGGTCGGCTCGGGGTGGGGCTCGGACCCGTTCGAGGCGGGCGGCAAGCTGATCACCAACCTGGCGTTCGGCGCGGTGACCGGCGGTGGCGGCGAGGCGGCCGCGGTCGCCGAGCGGGCCGGGCTCACCGTCGCCGAGGACGCCGCGGAGAACGCCGCCCGCAACGTCGCCGAGGACGCCGGGCAGAACGCCGCGCGCAACGCCGCAGAGGAGACCGCGGAGAACGCCGCCCGGCAGGACGCCTCGGTGGCCGCCCGGGACGCGGCGGAGGACGCGCCGAAGGAGGCCCGCGCCCCGGAGGAGGTCAAGACCTGCGGCGACCCGGTCGACGTGGCCACCGGGCAGATGGTCCTCCGGCACACCGACCTCTCGCTGGCCGGCTCGCTCCCGCTGCTGTTCGAGCGCGCCCACACCTCCGCCCACCGCTCCGGCCGCTGGCTCGGACCGAGCTGGGCGAGCAGCCTGGACGAGCGGCTGGTGATCGACGCCGAGGGCGTGCTGCTGCTGCGCGCGGACTGCGGACTGCTGTCCTACCCGCACCCGGTGCCCGGCGTGCCGACCATGCCGGTGGCGGGCACCACACGCTGGCCGCTGGCCCGCGACGCCGAGGGCGCGTACACCGTGGTGGATCCGCGGGCCGGGCTGACCCGGACGTACCTGCCGGAGCCCGAGGACCCCTCGATCGCGCTGCTGACCGAGGTCCGCGACCGCAACGGCCGCTGGATCGCCTACGACTACGACGACGCGGGCGCCCCGGTGGCGATCCGCCACCACGCCGGACACCGGGTCGAGGTCGACGTCGCGGACGGCCGGATCACCGCGCTGCGCCTCGCCGACGCGGGGCCCGACGGCGCCGAGATCGTCCGCTTCGCCTACACCGACGGCCATCTGACGGGCGTTCGGAACTCCTCCGGCCTCGCTCAGCGCTTCGCCTACGACCAGCGGGGCCGGATCACCGCCTGGCTGGACCGCAACGACCGGCGCTACGACTACGCCTACGACCACCTCGACCGCTGCACCGACCAGGGTGCGCCCGGCGGCGAGCTGCGCTACCACTACGACTACGCGCCGCGCGACCCCGCGACCGGCCACCGGACCACGGCCGCCACCGACTCGCTCGGCCACACCACGCGGTACCTGGTGGACGAGCAGAGCCGGGTGGTGGCCGAGACCGACCCGCTGGGCCACACCACCCGGTACGCGTTCGACCGCCACGGCCGCCCGGCGACCGTCACCGACCCGATGGGCCGGGTCACCGCCTACACGTACGACGAACGCGGCAACGTCACCACCGTGATCCGGCCCGACGGGGCGCAGATCCTGGCGGTCCACAACGAGCTGGACCTCCCGACCGTGGTGGTGGACGCCGACGGCTCCACCTGGCGGCACAGCTACGACGAGCGCGGCAACATGACGGTCTCGGTCGACCCGGAGGGCGGGACGACCCGGTACGCGTACGACGGGCTCGGGCACCTGGTGGCAGTGACCGACCCGCTCGGCGCGGTCACCCGGGTGGTGCGCGACGAGGCGGGCCGGCTGCTCCGGGTCACCGATCCGCTCGGCGCGAGCGTCAGTTACACCCGGGACGCCTTCGGCCGCGCGGTCGCCAGCGAGGACCCGGTGGGCGGGGTGACCCGCTACCGGTGGACGGTGGAGGGCCGCCTCGCCGAGCGGGTGACACCGGCCGGGGGCCGCGAGCAGTGGCGCTACGACGGCGAGGGCAACGTCGTCGAGCACGTCGGCGCGGCGGGCGGGGTGACCCGCTTCGCCTACTCCCACTTCGACCAGCTCGCCGCGCGCACCGGCCCGGAGGGCTCCCGGGTGGAGTTCGGGTACGACACCGAGCTGCGGCTGGTCCGGGTGACCAACGCCGAGGGGCTGACCTGGGACTACGTCCGGGACGCGGCGGGCCGGGTGGTCTCCGAGTCGGACTTCAACGGGCGGACGCTCGCCTACCGGCGCGACGCCTGCGGGCGGGTGACGGTCCGCACCGACGGGGCCGGCGGAACCGTTCGCTACGAGCACGACGCACTGTCGCGGGTCGTCCGCAGGCTGGTGGACGGCGCCGCCACCGGCTTCGAGTGGGACCGGGCGGGCCGGATGGTCCGCGCGGTCGGACCCGACGTGGAGCTGACCCGCGAGTACGACCGGCTGGGCCGGATCACCGCCGAGGTCTGCGACGGCCGGCGGATCGAGAGCGCCTACGACGGCGCGGGCCGCCGGGTCCGCCGGGTCACGCCCTCCGGCGTGGCGAGCCACTGGCAGTACGACGCGGCGGGCAACCGCACCGCGCTCAGCTCCCTCGGCGGCCGGATCGACTTCGGCTACGACCGGGCGGGCCGGGAGACCGAACGGACGCCGGGGCCGGACCGGCGGGTGACCGTCGCCAGCCGCTGGGACGCCGACCACCGGCTCGCCTGGCGCGGCCTGCTGCGCGCGCAGGACCCGGCCGAGCCGGTGCCCGCGAAGCCCTTCCACGGGCGGAGCTACACCTACCGCCCGGACGGCCTGCTCACCGCCGTCGACGACCACCTGTCGGGCCGTCAGGACATCGCGCTGGACCTCGACGGCCGGATCACCGCGGTGACCGGCCAGGAGTGGAGCGAGCGGTACGTCTACGACACCGCGGGACCGATCGCCGAGGCCCACTGGCCCGAGTCGGCCGGCACCGAGGGCACCACGGGCACCCGCGCGTACGCGGGCACCCGGGTCGTCCGGGCCGGGCGGGTCCGCTACGAGTACGACGCCCAGGGCCGGATCACCCTGCGGCAGAAGACCCGGCTGTCGAAGAAGCCCGACACCTGGCGGTTCAGCTGGGACGCCGAGGACCGGCTGACCGGCGTGGTCACACCGGACGGCGCGTCCTGGGCGTACCGCTACGACCCGCTGGGCCGCCGGGTGGCCAAACTCCGGCTGGAGGCCGACGGCTCCATCGCGGAGGAGACGCGCTTCACCTGGGACGGGTTCAACCTGGCCGAGCAGCGCAGCCGGGAGGCCGGCTCCCCGGACCTCCACGTGCTCACCTGGCAGCACAAGGGCACCCACCCGGTCGCGCAGATCGAGCAGGTGGTCCGTGGCGGTGGGCCGGCTGCCGTCGACCAGGCCGCCGTCGACCACCGGTTCTTCGCCATCGTCACCGACCTGGTCGGGGCCCCGACCGAGCTGCTGGACGCGTCCGGTGCGATCGCCTGGCGCAGCCGCCGGACGGCCTGGGGGTCGACCACCTGGCCGCGGAAGAGCGCGACCTACACCCCGCTGCGCTTCCCCGGGCAGTACTTCGACCCCGAGACCCGGCTGCACTACAACGTCCACCGCTACTACGACCCGGAGTCCGGGCGGTACGCCTCGGCGGACCCGCTGGGCGCCGCGCCCGGCCCGGACAACTACGCGTACGTCGCCAACCCGACCGGCTGGATCGACCCGCTCGGCCTCACGCCCTGCCGGGAGGCCGCCAAGCAGCAGGCGCTGCGCGACGCCGGGGTCCCCGAGGGTGCGGAGCCGCTGGAGGAACGGCTGGTGCCCGCGACCACGCCGCGCGGCAAGCAGATCCTGGACGCCAACCACCAGCCGGTGTACTTCAAGGAGGAGGTCTACCTCAACGCCGACGACGAGCTCGTGGTGTTCCAGGACCACCACACCGGCCACCTCTACGGTGAGGGCGGCGTGGGCGACCAGCCCCCGCACGTCCACGTCCGCCCGTTCGACGACCCCCGCAACGGACAGATGCCGCCCCCGGCACAGGAGCACTACTACTATGACCCCGACCTGGGTTGACGCCCTGCGCAACCCCGAACAGCTGCTCGCGCTGTTCCGCTACCCGCCCGCCGACGAGCCGCTGCGGCTGCACTCCTGCCACCTCAACCGGCGGGGACCGGCCGTGACCCTGCGGCTGTCCACGCTGCGCTTCGTCGACGTCCCGCCCGCCGAGTGGCGGGCGGAGGAGGGGCTGGACGTCTTCGAGTTCCAGCTCCGCTTCCTCGACGTGGCGCAGGTCGCGATCACCGGCGGGCGGCTGCCGGTGGAGTGCCGGATCTCGCTGGCCGAACGTCCGGAGAACCGCTTCGCCGTGGTGGTGGAAGGGCCGGGCGTCCGGCTGGAGTTCAGCGCCAACCGGGAGCTCGCCATCGGCCACCTGAACGCCCACGCCTCGGCCGCCGGCCCGTACGGCACACCGCGCCGCCACCTCGGCAAGGTCGACGCGATCCGTTATCCGCAGACGCCGGACACCTGGGAGAAGACCTACTTTGAACGGCTCTGACTGGACCTCGCTGCTGCGCAACGGCGACGTGCTCCGCGGGCTGTTCGACCCGGTGCCGGCGCTGGAGTCGCTCGACCTGTTCTCGCTCCTGGTGGACGAGCGCGAGCACGGCCTGACCCTCGGGTTCGAGTCGCCCGGCCTGCCGGCGCAGGCCCCGCGACCCTGGGTCGAGCAGGGGCTGAACACCGTGGAGTTCCACCTGGTGTTCACGGGCCTGCGCCACCTGGACATCACCGGCTGGTCGTCCACCGGGATGACCGGCTACCGGTTCGAGCCGGAGGCCCACGGCGGCCTTCACCTGCTGATGACGGGGCCCGACGCGTTGGTGCGGCTGTCGGCCGACTCCTGCCGCGTCGAGGGCGTGCGCGCCTACCGGGCCGGCGGCGTCTAGCACGTTCACCGACCGAGACTGCCGGTCCCGGTGCCAGACTTGGTGGTGAGGGTTGGAGGCCGTGATGGGGTTCTACGCCGAGCAGGTCGTGCCGCGGATCGTCAACGTCGTCTGCGGGATGAAGGAGGCCGAGGAGCTGAGGCGCCGGGTCTGCGAGGGCCTGGAGGGCGAGGTCCTGGAGCTCGGGTTCGGCTCGGGCCTGAACGTGCCGTTCTATCCGGCGGCCGTCACGAGGGTGGACGCGGTCGAGCCCTCCGACGTGGGCTGGAAGCTGGCGGCGAAGCGGCTGGCGGCGACCTCCGTCCACGTGGAGCGCGGGGGGCTGGACGGCCAGGCGCTGCCGTTCGCGGACCACAGCTACGACGCCGCACTGTCGACCTGGACGCTGTGCACCATCCCCGACGCCGGTGCCGCGCTCCACGAGGTGCGGCGCGTCCTCAAGCCGGGCGGGACGCTGCACTTCCTGGAGCACGGCCTGGCCCCGGTCGAGGACGAGAGCGTGCGGCGCTGGCAGCAGCGGCTCGACCCGCTGGAGCAGCGGCTGTTCGCCGGGTGCCACCTGACCCGCCCGATCGTCGACCTGCTGACCGAGGCGGGCTTCGTCGTCACGGACCTGGACGTGTTCTACGAGAAGGGCGCCCCGAAGCCGATGGGCGCGGACTCGCTCGGGATCGCGATGTCACCCGCGTGAGGTGACCCGGGGCCGCGCGGTGCTCGAAGCCCCCGCGGTGCGGCGGGCGGGGCTTCAGTGGTCCGTGTGCGTTCTCGTCGCGGTGGCGAGGCCGGGTTGGAGGCGGCGGGCCACGTCGACGTGGTCGCCGGTCCAGATCAGCCGGATCGCGGCCGCCGTGGGCCTGCCGGTCCGGCCGGTCAGGTCGGTCCGGACGGATTCGACCAGGCGCGCCTCGGCGGCGGGACGGTACGCGACCGGTTCGGGGATCGGCGAGCGCTGCTCCAGGCCGGCCGCGAGGCCCCGGTACCACCCGGTCACCGCGGCGGTGGCACCGATGACCTCCCGGTGGGCGCCGGTGCGCGGGTCCGCCGCCCGCCCCGTCTCCGCGCGCCGCCACAGCGACACCACCGAGTCGGCGGCCAGCCGCAGTCCGACCACCCCGGTCACCAGCGTGGTCATCGCCGCCAACGGCACCCGCTTCGCGCCCCGCTCGGCGAGGTAGCTGCGGAACGCGTCGTCGAGCCGGCGCGCGGCGGCGGCCGCCGCCCGACTGGCCCGCTCGGGATCGTCGCCAGGCTCGGTGGTTCCGGCCGCGCCGGGGCCGAGGGCGTGCCCGACCGCGGCGGACAGGTACCCGGCGCTGGCCGTGTAGGCGTCCGCCAGGGCCCGGTCGATGGCGGCCGAGGCACCCCGGGGCCAGAAGAACAGCGCGACCAGCACGCTCACCGCGCACCCGAGGCCGATGTCCTGGACCCGCAGCAGGACGATGTGCCAGTCCGGGGCCTGGTTGATGTTGAACAGGATCGCCAGGGTGACCGTGAAGGCGGCCTGGCCAGCGGTGAAGGAGATCGCCGCAGGGGCGATCCCCGCCAGCAGGACGGCGAGCGGCAGCAGGAACCACAGGACCGTGCCGTGATGGCCCAGCAGCTGCAGCAAAGCCGCGCCCAGGACCGAGCCGATGACCGTGCCGAGCACCGCCCGCGCCGCGTTCTGCCCGGTGTTGAGGGCGTTCGAGCGCAGCACCGACAGCGTGCCGAGCAGCACCCAGAACGAGTGCTGGGCGCTGGTCACGTTCGCCAGCAGCACGCCGACGCCGAGGCCGACCGCGCCGCGCAGGCTGTTGTGCAGCCAGACGGAGTGCGGCTGCAGGTGGGCCGCCGCCCGCTGCCGTGCCGAGGCGAGCGGCATCGTCACCGCGCCGGGTTCGCGCCCCAGCAGCCGCTCCGGCCAGCTGCGCCGCTCGGCGGAGCCGGCCCGTTCGACGTTGCCCGCGACCTGCAGAACCGCGAACGCGAGTTCCTGGGCGCGGAACGACGGGTCGAGCGCGGCCAGGTACGCGTGGACCTCGGTGAGCGCCAGGCCGTCGGCACCGGTCGGCGGAGGTCCGGCGGGCAGCCGGGTGGTCGCGCCGGCCTCCAGGTCCGCGAGCGCCGCGCGCAGGTCCGCGGCGGCGGCGTGCAGCGGTCCCTGGTCGCCGCGCAGGTCGTCGAGGAGCTCGGCCGTGCGGTCGAGGACGGCCGCGGCCGAGCGGCGCACCGTGCGGGCGGCGGGATCGCAGGCCGGCGGCGTGTCGGTGTACACGGGGCGGTCGGCCAGGATGTCGCACAGCCAGGTGAGTTCGTCGACCAGCCGGACCAGGGCCCGCGAGGTCGTGGACAGCCCGGTCGGACGGTACGGCGTGGCGCCGAAGGCCCGGCGCAGGTCGGTCGCGGCGCGCGCCGTGCGCTCGGCCGCGGCGAGGCACGCGGACCGGTCCGGGGCGCCGCTCCCACCGGCCAGGAGGGCGGCCTCCGTCCGCAGCCGGTCCGAGGCGGCGCGGCACATCCGGGCGGCGGGTCCGCTGAGCGGGTCCGTGCCGGACAGCGGCCACAGCAGCGCGATCGCGGGGAGGGCCGCAGCCGTCGCCAGGCCCGCGCCCGCCAGCCGTTCCGGCAGCTGCGACACCGCCGCCGGCGCACTGACCGGCAGGACGAACGCCAGCAGCAGCGCGGTCGACGCGCCCGCGAGCACCGAGCTGACCACGCCGGAGAAGAGCACCAGGAAGGCGACCGCCATGGTCCCGACGACCGCGGTCCAGGTGTGCTGGGCCGCCAGCGTGCCGAGACAGATCAGCACCGCCCACGCGAGTCCCAGGCCCGCCTGCGCCCGCAGCCGCTCCACCATCGGCCCGCCGAAGTCGACCAGCAGCAGCATCGAGAACGACCCGAAGGCGGCGTAGCTCGCCATCGCCGGAGAGTGGAACACCTGGTTGCACAGCGCGAACAGCGCCGGCATCACCAGTGCCGTCCGGGCCGCCCGCCTGGTCGCCGCCAGCCGTGGGTCGCGAGCGCGCAGCCAGGCCGACACCCGTCCGGGCAGCAGACGCTCCGGCCATCGCACGGCTCAGCGCACCTCCCCTCGGCGGGCGGACACACCTACGAGTCTGAGCACCGTCCCCGATCCCCGCCCGCCGTACCGGCGGAAGGCGATCGCTCCGGTCTCTTTACCCGATGTTGGACGGGGCATTGCGGAGGCCGACCGGCGGGCCCTAGGCTCACCCCGCCATCAGTTA
This sequence comes from Kitasatospora sp. NPDC049285, assembly GCF_040678815.1. NCBI lineage: Bacteria > Bacillati > Actinomycetota > Actinomycetes > Kitasatosporales > Streptomycetaceae > Kitasatospora > Kitasatospora sp. NPDC049285. Next base: position 31,622 of record NZ_JBFAQR010000018.1, read on the forward strand.
GGAAAGTTTCCTAATGTGAACAGGCATGTGAACCGGCACCCATCCCGTCCCCACACGAGGAGTGGCATGTCCTTCATCGGAACCGCCCGCGGCACCGCGATCGCCGTCGCCGCCGCGGCCACCGGCGGCCTGCTGGCCGCCGCGATCGGCACCACCACGGCGACCGCCGCCAGCACCAACCTCGCGCTGAACCGTCCCGTCACCGTCTCCTCCACCGAGTCCAGCAGCTACGGCGGTGCCAAGGCCGTCGACGGCTCCGGCACCACCCGCTGGGCCAGCACCGAGGGCGTCGACAACCAGTGGATCCGGATCGACCTCGGCACCGCCACCGGCGTCAACCGCGTGGTGCTGAAGTGGGAGGCCGCCTACGCCAAGGCGTACCGGATCGAGCTGTCCGACGACGGCTCCACCTGGCGGCAGATCTACTCGACCGGCACCGGAGACGGCGGCACCGACGACCTCGCGGTCAGCGGCACCGGCCGCTACCTGCGGGTCTACGGAACCCAGCGCGGCACCGCGTACGGCTACTCGCTCTGGGAGGTCGAGGCGTACGGCTCCGGCACCGCCACCCCCAGCCCGTCGCCGACCCCCACGTCCAGCGCCAGCCCGTCGCCCAGCCCCAGTCCGACGTCCTCGCCCTCCACCGGCGTGAACCTGGACGACCCGGCGAAGAAGGAGATCGCGATGAAGCTGGTCTCCAGCGCCGAGAACTCCTCGCTGGACTGGCGTGCCCAGTTCTCCTACATCGAGGACATCAACGACGGCCGCGGCTACACCGCGGGCATCATCGGGTTCTGCTCGGGCACCGGTGACATGCTCGACCTGGTCGAGGCCTACACGGCCAAGAAGCCGGGCAACGTGCTGGCCCCCTACCTGCCCGCGCTGCGCTCGGTCAACGGCACCAGCTCCCACCAGGGTCTGGACCCGGGCTTCCCCGCCGCCTGGCGGCAGGCCGCCACCGACCCGGTCTTCACCCAGACCCAGGAGTCGGAACGCGACCGCGTCTACTTCAACCCGGCCGTCGCCCAGGCGAAGTCGGACGGCCTGCGGGCGCTCGGCCAGTTCGCCTACTACGACGCCGCCGTGATGCACGGCCCCGACGGCCTGGCCGCCATCCGGAAGGCGGCGCTCGCCAAGGCCAAGCCCCCGGCGCAGGGCGGCAACGAGACCACGTACCTGAACGCGTTCCTCGACGCGCGCGAGACCGAGATGCGCAAGGAGGAGGCGCACAGCGACACCACCCGGGTCAGCACCGAGCAGCGGAAGTTCCTCAACGAGGGCAACTTCGACCTGACCCCGCCGCTGTCCTGGAGCGTCTACGGGGAGCCGTACACCCTCAACTCCTGACCTGACGGCACGCCGCTTCCCCGGTCCGCGCACGCGACCGGGGAAGCGGCATGCCGGCGCCCGATGTCATGACGGCAGGTTGAACGGCCGCCAGTTTCCCTCGGAGACGATCTCGACCTCGCCGTCGACCACCATGACGGCGGTCTGGTCGTCGATGGCGTACGCCGGACCCGTGATCTCGGTGGCGGCCCACCGCTCCGCCTCGGCCGTGGTGTTCTCCGGGCAGGCCGGGTGGTCGAGGTGCGGGAAGAGGGAGAAGTCGACGACTCCCAGGGTGCGGTCGTCGCCGGTGGGCGACCTCCAGCCGACGAAGGCCTCCCCGATGCGGGGCGTCAGGACCATGCTCCCGGCGCTGAGTCCGACGTAGACCGTGTCGTGCAGCGACGGGAGGAGGGCGGCGAGTCCGGACTCCCGCATCCAGTGGCCCAGGTACAGCGCGTCCCCGCCGTTCACCAGCAGGACGTCCGCCTCCCGGACCCAGGAGACCCAGCGCTCCTCCTCGATGCTGGGCAGCGCAGTGAGCTCGAGCAGGCCCACCGACTTCCACCCCAGGTCGGTCATGGGGTGCTGCGTCCGCCCGCTGACGAACCGCCACGGACCGGTCGGACCGCCGTGCGGGCCGCCGTACCCGGCGGTGGGGATGCACAGGGCGGTGGCCTCGGCGACGGGCTTGCCCAGGAGCTCGACCAAGGCCGCCAGGATGCTGGGGTTCGTGACCCCGGAGTCGGTCAGCAGAAGCTTCATCGCACCACCGTAGGGCGGGGGTACGACACCGGCGGCGGCCTGCCTCGGCGGGCGTCCGGATCGCGCAGCCGATGGCGAGAGCGGGTCGTGACGGGCCGTCAGTCCTGCGACGTCCCGGAGCCCGCGCCGCTGTCGGGGCCGGGGGCGGGGTCGGCGAGGCCCTGGCGGGTCCAGCCCGGGGAGTGGATCTCCAGGGTGAGGTCCGGGTTGCGCACCTCCGTCCCGCAGGTGCGGCAGGTCCAGGCCGCGTCCAGCGGGTGGTCCGGGTGGTCGGAGTGGTCGGGGTGGTGGCGCAGCACCACCGGGGGCTCGGGCGACAGCCAGCGGTCGCCCCAGGCGAGCAGGGCCTGGGTGACCGGGGCGAGGTCGCGGCCGGCCTCGGTGAGGTGGTACTCGAATCGCGGCGGGCGCTCGCTGTAGGCGCGGCGTTCGACCACCCCGGCTTCCTCCAGGGCGCGCAGCCGGGCGGTGAGCCGGTCGCGCGGGGCTCCGGTGTTGCGGGCGATCCGGTCGAACCGGTGGTTGCCGTAGAAGAGTTCACGCACGGCGAGCAGCGCCCACTTCTCGCCGAGGACCTGCAGCGCGGCCGCGATGGAGCAGGGACGGCCCGGCAGCGCGGCGGCGGAGCGGGCGGCGGTGGGCTTGGCATCGGTGTGCGGGGTCACCCTGCCAGCCTGCCATGGAGGGTTGCGAATTCAAACTCACTGCCGCTAGCGTTCCCGGCCATGGAGACAGTTGGAATATCAAACCCACTAGTCGCGCCGCCCGGTCGGGCCCAGCCCCACCGCCGCGCCGCGTTCCTGGTGGTCGCCGCCGCGGTGTTCGTCTCGAACCTCGACCTGTTCATCGTCAACGTCGCCCTCCCGGCGATGCAGCAGCACTTCCACGGCAGCAGCCTGGCCACCCTGTCCTGGGTCCTGAACGGCTACGCCATCGTCTTCGCCGCGCTGCTGGTCCCCGCCGGACGGCTCGCGGACCGCATCGGCCACCGGACGGTGTTCCTCGCCGGACTGGCCGTCTTCACCACCGCCTCCGCACTCTGCGCGCTCGCCCCGGCCGTCGGCTGGCTCGACGCCGCCCGGGTGGTCCAGGCGGCGGGCGCCGCCGCGCTGATGCCGACCTCACTGGCGCTGCTGCTGGACGCCACGCCGCCGGCCGAGCGGCCCGGCGCCATCCGGGCCTGGGCCTCGATCGGCGGGATCGCCGCCGGGCTCGGGCCGGTCCTCGGCGGGCTGCTGGTCGAAGCAGACTGGCGCTGGGTGTTCATCGTCAACGTCCCGGTCGGCATCGCCGCCATCGCGGTGGGCGCACGCGTCCTGCCCAGGCTGCGCGGCAAGGAGGACGGACCCCTGCCGGACCTGTTCGGCGCGGTCCTGCTCACCGCCGCCATCGCCGCCCTCACCGTGGCCCTGGTCAAGGGCGACGACTGGGGCTGGGTCTCGCTCCGGGTCCTGGGCAGCCTGCTCGCGGGCGCCCTGCTGACCGCCTGGTTCCTCCGCCGCTCGGCGCGCCACCGCGCCCCCATCGTCGAACTCCCGCTGCTGCGCGTGCCCAGCTTCGCCGCCGCCAACACCGCAGCCCTGCTGTTCACCCTCGCTTTCGCCGGCATGCTGCTGACCTCGGTCCTGTGGTGCCAGCAGATCTGGGGGTACTCGGCGCTGCGCACCGGCCTCGCCATCGCCCCCGGACCGCTGCTGGTACCGCCGGTCGCCCTGGGCAGTGCCGCACTGGTGTGCAGGCTCGGCCCCGGACGACTGGCCGCGCTCGGCACCCTGCTGTTCGCGGCGGGCATCGCCTGGTGGGCCACCGCCATCGACGTCCGCCCCGGCTACGCCACCGAACTCCTGCCCGGGATGCTGCTCACCGGCCTGGGCGTCGGACTGACCCTGCCCACCCTCATCGGATCCGCCGCGGCGGCGCTCCCGCCCACGCGCTTCGCCACCGGTTCCGCGATCACCACGATGGCCCGGCAGATCGGTGCGGTGGTGGGCGTCGCGCTGACGGTCAGTCTGATCGGCAGCCCGCACGGGCCGCAGGCCGCGCTGGACGGCTTCCGCCGCGGCTGGACGGCCGTGATCGTGGCGGCATTGCTGGCTTCCGCGGCCGCCCTGGTGCTCGCTGCCGCCCAACGTCGGGCCGCGGCGAAGTAGCACCGTCCCCCTGGGGCCCGCGGGGCTCGGCTGCCTGTCTCAGGACGCGGAGGCGAGCGGGGCGGCTCCGCAGTGGTGGGTGAGGCGGGCGACCAGGTCGCGCCAGCCGGCGGCGAGGTCGTCGGGGGTGCGGCCGCGGCGGGTCAACAGGTCGTGGACGAGGGCCGGGTCCAGCATGCCGAGCAGCGTGTCGGCGAGGAGTTCCAGGTCGCCGTGGACGCCGGCCTGGCGCAGCAGGACGACGACGTGCCGGGCGCGGACGGCGCGCGGTGCGGCGGTGTAGCGGGTCGCGGTGCGCTGGTCGGACTCGAGGTAGACGTCCATGTGGTCCAGCTGGTGGCGCAGCGCCGTCTCGCCGAAGGCGTTCAGCCGGGCGAGCGGGTCGGCTCCCGGTCCGAGCGGCGGCGGGCCGAACATGAAGGCGGCCTGGAACTCGCGTTCGCTGCTGTCCAGCACGGCGTACAGCAGGCCGATCCGGTCGCCGAAGCGGCGGAAGACCGTCCCCTTTCCGACTCCGGCTGCGGCGGCGACCGCATCCATGGTGAGGTGTTCTGCGCCCCGTTCCTGGATCAGTGCGGCGGCCGCCGCGAGCACCTTGGTGCGGTTCCGTGCGGCATCCGCGCGCTCGAACGACTCCTGGTCGCAGAGCGGCAGGACGAGGCCGGCGGCCGGTCCGGCGGCCGGCGTGGGCGGGACCGGTTGACACGGGCCGCAGGGGTCGGACGGGCCGGGGGAGGAGGTCATGGCGCCAAGCCTAGCCCCCGGAAGACGAAAATGGACTGTGGTCCGCTTTCGTGGCAGACTTCAAGCGGACCGCAGTCCGGTAGTTCCGGTCCGATCCTTCCCCGCGACCCGGCAGGGTCTCGGGCAGATGCCGTCTCTCGGGAGTCTCCATGTCCGTCCGTATCCTCGCCCTCGTCGGCAGCCTCCGCGCCGGCTCGCACAACCGTCAGCTCGCCGAGGCCGCCGTCAAGCTGGCGCCCGAGGGTGCCGAGGTGACCATCGCCGAGGGCCTGGCCGAGATCCCGTTCTACAACGAGGACATCGACGTCGAGGGCAGCGTCCCGGCCGCCGCCGTCGCGCTGCGTGAGGCCGCTGCCGCCGCCGACGCCCTGCTGCTCTTCTCGCCCGAGTACAACGGCACCATCCCGGCCGTCCTCAAGAACGCGATCGACTGGCTGTCCCGCCCCTACGGCGCCGGCGCCCTGACCGACAAGCCGGTCGCCGTGGTCGGCACCGCCTACGGCCAGTTCGGTGGCGTCTGGGCCCAGGACGAGGCCCGCAAGGCCGCCGGCATCGCCGGTGCCAAGGTGCTCCAGGACGTCAAGCTCTCGGTCGCCGGCTCGGTCGTCCGCTTCGCCGAGACCCACCCGGCCGACGACGCCGAGGTCGCCGACCAGCTGACCGCCGTCCTCGGCCAGCTCACCGCGGCTGCCTGACCCACGCGTTCTCGCTGCCCGCGACGGCCGCGCTCCGCTTCCCCGGAGCGCGGCCGCGCGCATTCCGGGAGCAACTTGCCGGTAGCCCGAGCGCCGTTCCGCGTGGCTGCAGAGGCAGGAAACGTCCGGCTCCCGCCATGCCGCAGGGGCACTGGTCGAGACGGACCGCCGGGCGCGGGACGCCGCCGCCGATGCCTCGCCCGTCGGGAGCCCGGGGGAGCCCCCCCGAGGGCTGGCCGGTTCGGGCCTGCCTCGAGGGCGGTCTGCAGCCGGCTCTGCCTACCGTCTAGGTCCCGCCCGTGCTGACGGGCCGTCAGCGGGCTGGTGTCAGTGCCTGCGCGGGCGGTGGCGGTCGGTGGGCCTGCGCCTGCGCCGGATCCTGAGCGCGAGGAGGACCAGTCCGGCCGCGGTCGCCAAGGCAGCGGCGGCGACCGCCGCGAGCGTCCTCCAGGGCGTGCCGCCAGCCCGGGCGGCGGCCGTACTGTCGGCGGACCCTGCGGGGGCCGAAGGTTCGGGCTGGCCGGGGGCCCCGGCCGTGGAACTTGCGGACGGGGAGGCGGATTCGGTGGTCGCCGTGGTGGCCGTCAGCTCGAGGTGATCGGTCGTGCGGGCGAGCGAGAAGGTCGCGCCTGCCACGCTGAGGGTGTCGCCGGAGAGGGCGGCGTCCTGTGAGCCCACGGTGAAGTCCTGGAGCCCGCCGGGCAGAACGATCTTCGCGCCCGGGACGACCTCGAGCCTGCGCAGCGTCGTCGATTTCGCCGCGCCGAGGTCGAGGACCGCGGACGCGCCGGTGAGGGCGACCCCGCTGGACGAGGTGAGCGAGGTGCCGGTCACCGCGAGCGTCCCTTTGGCCACAGTGGTGGCGCCGGTGTAGGAGGCGGCGGTCAGCGTCGTCGTCGCGGTGCCGTTCTGCGTGACCGATCCGGAGCCGGACACCGTCGGGAGGGTGACGGGCGTCCGGACGTTCTGAACGACCAGCGAGCCCTCGTCGCTGATCGCGTCGAGGGCGCCCTTCGTGTAGAGGCTCCCGTCCGCTCCTGCCGTCCCGGATCCGAGGCGCAGCGTCGCACCCCGCTGGATGGTGGTCGAGCCGTCGTAGAACTGCGCGGCGGCGAAGGTGACGTCGTTCCCGGACGTGCCGGCGATGACGATGTCGCCCGCCCCGGGAGCGGCGAGGGTGTCGTGGTACTTCCCGCCGCCGATGGGCAGGCCGAGGGTGACCGGGCCGTTGTAGTCGAAGGTCAGCCGCGAGCGCTGCGAGTTGGCGTGCAGGTTGATGTACGCGGTCTCGGGGTTCCCGGCATGAAGATCTGGTGGGTGCTGCCGTCCCCCCAGTGGACGTCGGCGCCCTCGATGTTGGTGCCGCGCTTGTTCAACTGGTGGGCGACCGGTACCAGGTTGAGGTTGCCGTTGCTCAGCGCCGGCGAGGCCGTGCCGGTGTTGTCGCTGTAGCTGTAGGTGCCCGTCAGGACCACCTTGCTGCCGGGCCGGGAGTGGACGTTGACGTCGTTGCCGTATTCGCGGCTGTAGAAGTTCTGGCGCTGGACGACCGTCTGGTTCAGCGGGGTGTCGATGATCCACGAGCCGCGGTTGATGACGGCCTTGGCGTTCGGCAGGTCGGCGGCGCAGGTGGTGGCGGCGTAGTTGGCGCCGGTGCCGATGTCGAACACCCCGGAGAAGGGACTGCTTCCGCACAGTTGGAGCGTGCCCCACAGGTTGCGGGGCTGGAAGACCGTCCCGGAGCCGCTGATGGTGCCCAGGTTGAACAGCCGCGTGAGCGACAGGTTGAGCGTGCCGTCGACCCGGATGTTGTCCTGGTTCTGTTGGTAGCCGGGCGAGTTGTAGGGGAAGGCACCGATCAGGCCGGTGCTTCCGCCGTTGCCGTACTGCAGGGTGGCGCCGGCGTCGACGGTGATCGCGGGCCGGTCGGGGTTGTCGACCACCACGTAGGGGTGGTTCCCGCCAGGGATGCTGACCGACTGGCCCTGCTGGGAGCCGGGCAGGGTGAAGGTGCTGTCCTTGGTGAGGATCAGGGTGCCCGTGCCGGAGACCCGCAGGGACCCCTGCCCGCTGATCACCCCCGAGTAGGTGTGCGCCCCGGGCGGTACGTTCACGACGGCGTTTCCGCCGAGGACGACGTCGCTGTTGGCGAGGATCGACGAGGTGATGTCACCGTCGGCCGCGACGGCGCCGGTCGGTGCCAGGGCCACGGGCGCGGTCGTCGCCGCCACGATCGCGGACGCCAGCAGTGCATGCCATGAACGTTTCATCGGGGTGCTTCCTGGGTGCGGGCAGGGAAAGTAGGCGGTGCCGGCGCGCTCCTCGGAGGCGCCGGCACCCGGTCGGGTCAGCTGGTCACGCGGAAGGTGGCGTCAGCGCGACCGGTCGCGGTGGTGATCGGGTCGAGCTTCAACTCGTACGCGTAGTGCCGGATGTAGTGGTCGGGGTGGTTGTACGACTGGAACGAGGACCAGGTCGGGTCGGCGAGTCCGGCGACCTGGCGGAAGGTCGCGTCCTCGGCGAACTGGGTGGTGCCGTCGTTGTAGACGAGCTGGAAGTCGTAGTTGAAGTGCCGCAGGAAGTACTCGGGGAAGTTCACCGACTCGAAGGAGACGGTGCCGGTGCCCGCAAGGCCGGGCCGCAGCCGGAACCGGGAGTCGTCGAGGGGGCTGACGTTCGGGTCGATGCGCGCGTCGAAGTCGGTGTGCCGCACGTACCGGTCCGGGAAGTTGAAGGACTGGATCCGCTGGGCGGGGGTGTTGGGCCAGCGGGCGAGCACGCGGCTCTCCTCGGCGGCCGTCAGGTTCAGGATCCAGCCGTGGCGCTTCTTCGTGCCTCCCATGTCGTAGGCGCTCGACGACTGCCGCTGGTAGACCGCCGGGTTGGACGGGTCGGTGGTCAGGACCGGCATGTAGCCGCGGTTGCTGGCGTACTGGTCGAGGTAGAGCCCCCACTTGTCGGTGCCGTTGAACTTCATCCACATCGGGCCCTCGACCTGCGAGCCGGTGAGGCCGATGCCGGAGAGGTCGCCCAGGTTGGTCCACGTCCCGAAGATCGAGCTGCTGCCCTCGAGGGTGATCTGTCCGTCACCGGAGGCCCGCACGTAGCGGAAGTTGCCGACGCCCGGCGGCACTTCGATGATCTGGGTGTCGATGATGCCCTGGGTGCCGGGGCGGTCGATGTAAAGCTGCGGGGTGGTGATGGTGTGGAAGTCCGTGGTGCGGGCGGCGTAGATGCGGTGCTTCAGCACGCCGTTCAGGGTCGCGTTGGTCGCCCAGTACAGGACGTAGCTGTTGCTCTCAGGGTCCCAGATCGCCTCGGGCGCCCAGGCGTTGCGGCCGTCGGGGATCGCGCCGGCGACGTTGAGCAGCCACGGCTGGGACCAGGTGGCCAGGTCGGTGGACTCCCACACCACCAGGTTGCGGCTGGCGTTGTTCACGGCCTGGTCCCAGTTCTGCCCGCAGCCGATGCACAGGTCGGTCGCGATGATCCAGTACCGGCTGCCGTCGGGGGAGCGCACCAGCGCGGGGTCGCGCACGCCGTGCGTGCCGACGGTCGAACGCAGGACCATCCCGCCGCCGTTGAGGTCGGTCCAGTGCACGCCGTCCGTGCTGTGCGAGAGGTACATCTGCTGACCGGTCGATCCGTCGCCGGTGAAGTGCACCATCAGGTAGCCGGGACCGGCGGCCGCGGCCTGCTGGGGGACGGCCGCGGCCAGGCCGGTGAAGAGCAGGCAGGCGGCGAGCAGCATCGCCGACAACCGTGCGCGAAGCGTGGACATGGACATCTCCTGTCGATCTGCGGTGCCACCGGGTGGATGGGTCCGGGCAGCGGTGTGGGCTGAACCGGAGGTGGCTGCACCGTTTCGCTCTCGGGAGAGTGTTAACGCTAACAATTCTGCGGGCAAGACGCCGGGGCGCGCGTTACCCAATCTTGACCGGTCGCGCACAAGTCTGCTGAATCCGGCGGCCCGAGCCCGAGTTGACGGCCAGTCGGCAGACCCGGGCTCAGGTCGCCGGGCCGGCGGTTCGGATGTGCCGGGTCGGGAGGCGGGCCACTGAGGGCGGCGCTGCCGGATCGGCTCTGTCGGTTCACGGGGGCCGTGGGCCTGGGGTGACGAGGCTGTCGCGGATCTGAAGGGCGTCGAGAAAGCTGAGGCGTTGGAAGCCCGTACGCGTGGCCGGGCTGTCCGGCCGCGGATCTTCGACGGCGGCGCGTCGCTTCTCGACGACCCGGACGAGACGGTTCGGGAAGCGCGCTCGGCCGGCGGCCAGGGCGACAGCAGCCTCGACTTTGCCGAACCCCGGAAACGTCAGCTCCAGGCAACCCTCGACGCCAGCGGCACCACCGTCCTGACCTGGGGAAACGCCTGGCCCCGGCCTGTGTGCGTGCCCTGCTCGCCTTCCCGATGGACCCCGCGAGCGACGCCACCCACCTCGTGGACAACACCATGGCGATCAGGACGGCCGGGGAGCAGGCGCAGCAGGACTGACAACCCGTGGTGCGGCGTACGGCGCTGAATTGCATGCACCGTGGACAGGGCGAAACGGGTCAAGCGGGGTGAGTGCGGGCGCAGCCTGTCGCGACCGCAGTCGAGCTGACCGCCCGGGCGTGACGCGTGATCCTCGCGGGCCGAGAATGGAGGTGCCGCGGCCCAGGAAGGGAGCTTCCCCATGGCATGGCGTATCGAGGGGACGTATTTCGAGAACTGCAACTGCAACATGGTGTGTCCCTGCTCCACCTCCGGCCTCTCGGCTCCGGCGGACTACGACCGCTGCCGGGTGGTCCTGGCCTTCCACGTCGACTCCGGACAGGTCGACGAGGTCGACGTGAGCGGTCTGACGGTCGCCGTGGTGGCCGATGCCCCGCCGCTCATGAGCGAGGGCAACTGGCGGCTGGGCATGATCATGGACGAGGCCGCCTCCCCGGAGCAGGCCGAAGCGCTCGGGGCGGTCTTCTCCGGTCAGCGCGGCGGCCCGATGGGGGACCTCGCACCGCTGGTCGGCGACATGCTCGGGCTGGAGGTCGCCCGGATCGACTACGCCGATGACCGCCGGATCCACCGCGTGGCGATCGGCGACGCGGTCGACATCGAAGTCGAGGACTTCGTCTCCCCGCTCGACGCGACCGGAAAGGGCATCAGGGTCAGCGGGGTGGGATTCCCCGCGGACACGCTCGCGGCCGGAGTCGCGACGAGGTCGCGGGTGAACGCGTTCGGCCTCGAGTTCGGCAACGAAGGGAAGAACTCCTTCTCGGCGCCGTTCTCCTGGGCGGCCTGAAATCCGCCGCGGCTTCGTCGACGGGCCGCGGTCCCGGGCGAGCCACCCTCGGGGCGGCGCCGCTTGACACGCGCCCAGGTTCCGGACGGACTGTCAGCCCGGAGCCCGCGGCGTCAGCGCACCCGGATCCGCACCGGGGCCGCCACTCGTCCCGAGGTTGAGCTGCCGCGCGGCGACCTGGGCCGGCGTCCTGTACAAACCCGTGCGGGACAGCGTCGAGTTCCTCTTCTTCGAGTCCACCCCGTGCGGTCTTGGTGCAGTGCAGCGATGGAGTCGTTGAAGAGGAACTTGGTCAGCGTGGTCGACCTTCCGGGTCGCCCTGCTCGGCGCCGCCGTCTCGTGCTCGCAGGAGCGGGTACTGCGCCACGAGGCCCGTGCCGCCCGCCGCCCGCAGACGTTAGCTGTTCGACGGATGCGTCGCGGCGCTCGCGCAGATGCCGTGCGAAGTGTTCTAGACAGGGTGCGCGCCCGCCGTTCCGGGCTCGTCGCCCGGTCCCTGCGTCACTCCCAAGTCATCGAGTGGCGGGCCGCGTGCGATGCTCATCGGCGCTGCAGGCCGGCGGCACATGGCCTTTGACCTCACGCGGAAGCGGCCGGCGGTGCGCGGGCAAGTCGACTCCGGGCAGCTACGGGATGCCAACCGCATGGCCGCTACGGTCCTCCCGGTGGCCGCGCGGGCCAGTCCGCGCTGACCTGCGGGTCCGTAGGTTTCCCTCATCGGCGGATCGCGACAGAGGGAGGCGGACCCGTGGAAGACATCCAGTACGACACGTGTGTGATCGGAGCGGGACCTGCTGGACTGGCGGTCGCGCGGGCGCTGGCGGAGCGGGACATCCCCTACACGCACATCGAGCGGCACACCGGCCCAGGGGGTCTGTGGGACATCGACAACCCCGGTGGTCCGATGTACGAGTCGGCCCACTTCATCTCCAGTAAGACCCTGTCGGGCTTCGGCGGGTGGCCGATGCCGGACCACTTCGCGGACTACCCGTCGCACCGTCAGATCTTCTCCTATCTCACGTCGTTCGCCGACGTGTACGGACTGACGGACCGGATCGAGTTCGGCACCGAGGTCCGCAGCATCGGGAAGAACGCGGACGGCAGTTGGACGGTGACGCAGGCCGACGGGCGGCAGAGCGTCCACGGGCAGGTCGTGGTGTGCACGGGCTCGCAGTGGCATCCCAACGTCCCCGTCCTGCCTGGTCACTTCACCGGTGAGGTACGGCACACGGTCGGTTACCGCAGCGCGGACGAGCTGCGAGGCAAGCGCGTGCTGGTCGTCGGGGCCGGGAACTCGGGCTGCGACATCGCCTGCGACGCGGCCCGGGCCGCCGACCATGCGGTGATCAGCATGCGGCGCGGCTACTGGTTCATCCCCAAGCACCTCTTCGGCCGGCCGGTGGACACGATCGCGCAGAGCGGGCCGAAGCTGCCGATGTGGTTGGAGCAGCGGGTCTTCGGTGCGCTCCTTCGCGTCATCAACGGCGACCCGCGCCGGCTGGGCCTGCAGAAGCCCGACCACAAGCTGTTCGAGACGCACCCCGCGATCAACTCGATGCTGATCCATCACCTCCAGCACGGGGACATCACGGCCAAGCCGGGGATCGCCCGTACCGAGGGCCGGACGGTGCACTTCACGGACGGAACCCGCGACGACTTCGACCTCGTCCTGCTGGCGACCGGATACGTGCACAAGGTGCCGGTCGCACAGCAGTACTTCGGCAGTGAGCAGCACCCCGATCTCTACCTGTCGTCGTTCTCCCGCGAGCACCGAGGGCTGTTCGGCGTCGGCTTTGTGGAGACGAACTCCGGGGCCTACCAACTCTTCGACACCCAGGCGCAGTTGATCGCCGGGTTCATCCAGGACACGCAGCGCGGGCTGCCGAGCGCGCAGCGCTTCGCCGAGCTGATCCGAAGCGACCGTCCGGATCTGTCCGGTGGACTCAAATTCGTCGCCTCGCCCCGGCACACCGGCTACGTGGACGGCGGGGCCATCGTGAAGCACCTGGCCAAGGTGGCCGGTCAGATGGGCTGGCGCACCCAAGGCAACCCGCCCTCGGCCTCGGCCTCGGCCCGCCAGGCGGCGGTGCGGTCATGAGCTACGACTTCAGCGGCAGGGTCATCCTGGTCACGGGCGGTGCGGGCGGGATCGGCAGCGCCCTGTGCCGCCGGTTCGCCGCCGGCGGCGCGCGGTGCATCGTCGTCGACATCGACGCGGCCCGCGCCGAGCAGGTCGCCGGTGACCTGCCCGGGACGGGGCACGCCGGGATGGCATGCGATCTGCTGGACCGCGCTGCGGTGCAGCGGCTGTTCGACCAGGTCGCGGCCACCCACGGACGCCTGGACGTCCTGGTCAACAACGTCGGCATGACCAGCGCCGAACGCTTCGACGTGCGCAGCATCGAGAGCATCGAGCGGGAGATCGACCTGAACCTGCTCTCTCCGCTGGTCACGACAAGGATCGCGATCCCGCTGCTGCGGGCGTCGAGCGACGCCCGGGTGGTCACCACGGTCTCCCTCGGGGGCATCTTCCCGCTGGGCGAGACGCCGATCTACACCGCCTCGAAGTTCGGGCTGCGCGGCGCGATGCTCTCCATCGCTCTCGACCTGCGGGACAAGGGCATCCTGGCCGGGTCGGTGCTGCCGTCGGCCACCGACACCCGGATGCTCCGTCAGGAGGCCGTGGACGGCGGCAACGCCATGCAGTTCCAGGACCCGCCCCAGCAGCCCGCCGACGTCGTGGCCGCAGTGGTGAGTCTGCTGGACAGGCCCCGCCTGGAGGTCTATCCCAAGCCGAGCGAGTCCCTGCTGGTGCGGCTGGCGATGCTGGCCCCGAACCTGCTGCCCAAGGTCTTCCCGCTCTTCCGCGGGCGGGGCGAGCGCGGCATGGCCCGCTACCTGGAGGACCTGCGAAGCCGAGGGCTGGCGCGCCAGGTCGGCGGCCGCTGGGAACTCGTGGAGGAAGCATGACCGTGACGGATGCGACTGAGGAAGCGGTGCTGCGGGTGACCAACCCGGCGACCGGAGAGCTGATCACCGTACTGCCCGCTGTGAGCGCCCGTCAGGTCGCCGAGGCGGCCGAGCGGGCCCAGCGGGTCTTCGAGAGCGGGTCGTGGTCCCGACTGCCGCCCAGGGAACGGGCGTCGGTGCTGCTGCGGCTCGCCGACCTGATGGAACGGGACGCCGAGACGCTGGCCCGTCTGGACAGCGAGGACGCGGGCAAGCCGATCACCGAGTGCCGCACCGGCGACGTGCCCGGTGCGATCGAGTCGATCCGCTGGTTCGCCGAGGCGGCCGACAAGCTCTTCGGGCGTCTCGCCCCCACCGGCCGGGACCACCTCGGGCTGATCAGCCGTGAGCCGGTCGGGGTGGTCGCGGCGATCCTGCCGTGGAACTACCCGCTGGCCATGGCCGCCTGGAAGGTCGGGCCCGCACTCGCCGCCGGCAACTGCCTGCTGCTGAAGCCGGCCGAGGCGACACCGCGCTCGGCGCTGCACCTGGCGCGCCTGGCCACCGAGGCCGGTCTGCCGGACGGGGTGCTCACGGTGCTGCCCGGTCACGGGCCGGTTGCCGGCACGGCACTGGCCCGCGATCCCCTGGTGGGGGCGCTGTCCTTCACGGGCTCCACCGCCACCGGGCGCCGGATCCTGACCGACGCGGCGCAGACCAACTTCAAACGCGTCTCGCTGGAGATGGGCGGCAAGAGCCCCCAGATCCTGATGGCCGACGCGCTCGGCTTCGGCGACGAGCTCATCGACGACATGACCGAGGCCGCCTTCCTGACGATGGGTCAGAACTGTACGGCCGGCTCCCGCGTGCTGGTCCACCAGGACGTCGCCGAGGAGGTGCTGGCCCGGTTCGTGGCCGCGGCCGCGTCGCTGGTCATCGGCGACCCCGCCGAACCGGAGACCCGCGTCGGCCCCCTGATCAGCCACACCGCCCGTGACCGGGTCGCCGCCGCCGTGGATGCCGCCGCCGCGGCCGGCGCGCGCATCCACACCGCGGGCCTTCCCGACGGTCTGCCCGGCGCCGGCGCCTACTACCCGCCCACCGTCGTCACCGGAGCCCCCGCCGGCAGCGACGTGCTGACCAAGGAGCTCTTCGGACCGGTCGTCACCGTCCAGACCTTCACCACCGAGCCCGAGGCGATCCGCCTGGCCAACGCCACCGAGTACGGGCTCGCGGCCTCCGTGTGGACCCGCGACCTCGACACCGCGCTGCGCCTGTCGCGCGAGGTCCAGGCCGGCGTGGTCTCCGTGAACGCCTACAGCGAAGGGGACATCAGCACGCCGTTCGGCGGTTGGAAGCAGTCCGGGTTCGGCGGTGCGGAGAAGTCCACCGCGGCCTTCGCCCAGTGGACCAGGGAGAAGACCGTCTGGATCCGCACCCGCTGAAAGCCGACGATGACCCATCACCTTGCCCACCCCGTACCGCCGCCCGCGCCGGTCGAGGAGCGGCCGAGGCTGCGCGGCGTCCTGCACGCCGCGACGGCCCCGCTCGCCCTGTCCGTCGGCCTCGCTCTCACCGCCACCGCTCCCGACGGCCGGGGCCGCGCGGCCTGCGCGGTCTTCGCCCTCACCGCCACGCTGTTGTTCACCACCAGCGCCGCGTACCACACCGGCCGGTGGACCCGCGGCACGGAAGAGGCGCTGCGCCGCCTCGACCACACCAACATCTTCCTGGTCATCGCCGGGACTTACACCCCGCTGGCGGTCCTGCTGCTGCCAGCACCGGCAGGTCGGGACCTGCTCTGGACGGTCTGGGGCGCGGCGGCGGTCGGCACCGCACTCCAGTGGCTGTGGCCCGCCGCACCTCGGTGGCTCTCCGCCCCCGTCTACCTGGCGGTCGGCTGGATCGTGTTGCTGTTCCTCCCGGACTTCGCCCACAGCGGTCGGCCCGTCGTCCTCGCCCTCGTGCTGGCCGGGGGCCTGCTCTACAGTGCGGGCGGCATCGTCTACGCCCGCAAACGCCCCGACCCGTCACCGGCCTGGTTCGGCTTCCACGAGGTGTTCCACGCCCTGACGACGGCGGCGTTCGCCGCGCACGCCACCGCCATCGGCCTGCTCACCTCCCGGTGACGCCGCCGGGCTCCTCGGACCGCTCGAACCGCCTGCGCAACTCCAGCGGGGCCATGCCGTGCCAGCGGCGCACGGCTCGGCGAAGGGCGCGTTCGTCGGAGAAACCGGCCTGGTGGGCGACCTCGCGCAGGGTCGGTTCCGAACGCCGCAGCAGCTGTTCGACCCGTTCGCGTCGTACCCCGTCGACGATCGCCTCGTAGGTGGTGCCGCAGTCGGCCAGCCGCCGGCGCAGGGTGCGCTCGCTGGCCGCGTGCCGGCGCGCCTGCTCGGCGAAGGACGGCACCGACGGGAGGCCCTGCGCGATCGAGACCTCCAGCACTTCGAGCAACTCCTGCTGGTCGCGCCGGGCCGCCACCTGAGCGTCCAACAGCTCGAGCACCGAGGCGAGGATGACCGGGTCGCGGCCCGGCATCATGGTGCGGGCCCACGCCGGAGGGACGACCAGCCGGTTGTCCTGCGCCCCGAAGCCCACCGGGCAGGCGAACAGGTCGCTGAACGGGGTGAGGTCACGCGGGGCGTGATGGACGAACGCGACCCGGCTCGGCGCGAAAGCCGGGCCGACGATGAGGCGGGTCAGCGTGACGACGCTGGAGAACGCCTCCTCGGTCAGGAAGACACCCACCGCCGGGTCGAGGGCGGGGTCGGGCAGCCTCGCCCGCAGCACGAAGCCGTCCTCCTCCGCCCCCGCCGACCAGACCGTCATCGCTCCGGACAGGTTCTGGTACCTCACTCCGGTCGTGATCGCGTGCTCCAGGGTGTCGCAGGCCATCAGCGCGAAGCCGAGCAGTCCCCACGCGGTCAGGTGCTGCGCCGAGCCCACCCGCAGGCCCAGACGGTCGTCCCCGGTCAGCGCCAGCGCGCGGCGGATGACGGTGCTGCCCTGGCGGTACGAGACCCGCAGGGCGGCGGACCGCATCACGGCCTCCTCCAGGCCGACCCGGGCCAGTTCGGGCCGCAGGTCGACACCGTCCTCGGCGGCCACGACCGAGAGGGAGCGCAGGATGTTCGGCGGAATGGTCGCCGAGGTGCTGCGGCTGGTTCCCGGCGGACTCGCCGGGCCGGGGGTGTCGGGCATCGCGGTCCCTCTCACCAGGGCCTGGACAGGGACGGTAGGACCACTGTAGACGGGCGGACACCTCCGGTCCGCGTGCTGGCCGCCGGAGTCCGGCAGATGGCCTCCGGCGCCCTGAGTCCGGCCCGATCCGCTCCGTACGGTTGCGGCAATCCGATCCTTCGAGATGCGCCGGTGCCCAACGAGCGCCCGGCAGTCAGGCGCGCCATGACCCTCTTCCTGCAGGCCGCGGTACCGGCGGACGATCGACGCACAGGCCCGCTCGCGGGCGCCCGACGAGTCACCGCAACCGCGTTCGCCGCCCAGGGCGCCGCCGTGGCGGCGGTGTTCACCACGGTGCCGGGCATCCAGCAGCATCTCGGGCTGTCGTCGCTGATGACCACCGTGCTGATGGTCACCGTCGCACTCGCCGCGGGCGCCGGCAGCTTCGCCGGGTTGGCCGCGATCCGACGGGTGGGCGCGGTCGCCGCCATGCGCTGGGCCGCTGTGGCGACCGCCGCCGCCCTGCTGCTGATCGGGTGGGCGCCCGGTCAGGCCAGCGTCACCGTCGCCTACCTGCTGTTCGGAACGGCCCTGGGTGGCATCGACGTCTCCGTGAACACCCGGGCCTCGGCGGTCGAGCGAGCGTACGGGCGCAGCATCTTCTCGTCGTTCTACGCCCTCTGGAGCGTGGGAGGCGTCGCCTCGGCCCTCCTGACGGCGGGCATGGCTCGCCTCGGCAGTCCGCCCGAGCAGACCCTGACCGCTCAGGCCGCCCTCGTCCTGGCTCTCGCCCTGACCATCCGCTCCCACCCGATCGCGGACCCGACGGCAGCCGGCACACCGTCCGAGAGCGCCGCGGTGCCGCTCGGCCGGAGGATGTGGGCCAAGCTCGTCCCGTTCGGCCTGGTCCTCCTCGTCGCGTACGTCATCGACTCCACGGTCTCGGCCTGGTCGACCGTCTACCTCCACCAGGTCCTCGCCGCCTCCCTGCCGACGGCTCCGCTGGCCTACGCGGCATACCAGGCGGGCACCATCACCGGACGAGCCTGCGCTGATCACCTGATCCGCAGAGCGGGGCCGGCCGCGGTGGTCCGCGCCGCCGCGCTGGTCGCCGCCACCGCCCTGGCCGCGCTCGCCGCGGCTCCGAGCTGGCCGTACGCGATCGCGGGCGCGCCTGGTGGCTCCCTCGCGGGCTCGACCGCATGCTGCCCAACGTCGACATCGAAGGCAGCCGACTGCCCGCGCGCACACCGACAGGAAACACGCCGGAGACCACTCCGATTCGGCAGCACGAGCCCGAGCCGAGCATCCGCTGATCCACAGGTGTTGCCGACCCACAGCTGTTGACGACCGCTCAGCGGGATCCGGATGCTCCGGATCCCGCAGAGCAGGAGGCCGCGGCCAGAGCGGCGCGTGATGGCCCGGCTCCGTCGGGGCTTGACCTTCGAGTCGGGTCGAAGGTCTACCGTCGGCGGTGTGACGAGCTACCGCATCTCGCAGCTCGCCGAACGCTCCGGTGTTCCGGCGACGACGCTGCGCTTCTACGAGGGCGCCGGGCTGCTGCCGGCCGAGCGGACCCCGGCCGGGTACCGCGTGTACGGGGAGGAGGCGGTGGAGCGGCTGGGGTTCATCTCCTCGGCGAAGCTGCTGGGCCTGCCGTTGGAGGAGATCCGCGAACTCCTCGACGTCCGGGAGCAGGGGGTGTGCGCGCCGGTGCGAGGGCGGATGCGGGCGCTGGTCGCCGACCGGATCGCCGACACCGACGCGCGGATCGCCGAGCTGACCGCGTTCTCCTCCCGCCTGGCCGCTGTCCACGCCGCCCTGGAGGGCCCGGCCCCCGCGGGCGGGTGCGGGCCGGACTGCGGCTGCACCACCACCGCGGCCCCCGCCGGCACCGGGCCGGTGGCCGTGGACCTGTCTCCCACGCGCACCGCATCCGAGTCGGGAGCGGGGGAGGGGGAGGAGTGGCGGCGGGCCCCGGTGGCGTGCACCCTCGGCGGCGACCAGGTAGGCGAGCGCAGCGCCCAGTGGCGCCAGCTGGTCGCCGAGGCCGTACGGCGCGAGAAGATCCCCGACGGACTGCGGCTGACCTTCCCCGCCGACCCGCGCCTGGCAGGCCGACTCGCCGAACTCGCGGCGGCCGAGCAGAGCTGCTGCGGATTCCTCGACTTCGCCCTGCATCTCACCCCCACCGCCGTCCAGTTGGCCGTGCGCGCCCCTGAGGACGGCGCCGGCATGCTGGCCGACCTGTTCGGAGCGACCCCGTGACCCGCACCCCTGCCCGCGCGTCGAAGCCGTGGGGCCTGCTGGGCACCGGCACGGCCGCGGTCGCCGCCTGCGCGGTGTGCTGCGCCGGTCCGCGGCTGGCCGCCCTCGGCGGTGTCGGCGTACTCTCCGCGATCGGCGCCCTGTGGGTGCCCGGCCTCGCCGTCCTGGCCGCGGTCGCTGTCACCGCGCTGGTGGTCGTGCGTCGGCGCCGCCGTGCCGCCGCGTGCTCCACCGGCCCGGCGAAGGCCGACCTCGGGATGCCTTCGCTCGGCCCGCCCGGCGGGAGCGACACCACGGTTCGGCGAGGCTGGAGCCGGTGACGGCTTTCGCCCGTCGGCACGGGCGAGCGATGTCGGGCTCGGCTCGGCAGGTTTCGATCGGCAGGCGGGTGCAATTCAGGTCAACTGCGTGGGAATCGACTCCATGGGGCGGGCTGCTGCGGCACTCTCGATGCTGAGGATGCCGACCGAGGGGGAGAACGTGGCGCCGTACGACCCGATGGAGCCGTTGAGGAGCAGCGCCCGCTCCGTTGCCGGCGTGGCCGACGACATCGCGGTGGGGCGTACCGGGTGGGGGCGGCCGTCGGACGTCGCCAACTCCCTGGACTGGACGCAGCGCCTGGCGGCGGCCCTCGCGGACGTCGTGCGACACCAGGCCGAGGCGCTGCCGGGGCTCACCGGTGATCCGCGGGCGTCGGAGGCGGCGAAGCTCATGTCCGTTGCGGCTGCCACCGCCGCGCAGTTGACCGACGAGCTCAAGCAGGCCCTGGACGCGGCCGGCACCGTTCGCTGAGGGCAGTGCGGCCAGATCCGCGGCGGGGTCCGCCGCGGGCGGCAGCGTCGCGGCATGCCCGCTCAGCAGGACCCGAACGGTGATGCCGACCGCCCCGGCGTGGGCTCTCGGGGCGCGCCGATGGCGGCGGCTGTGGTCGAGGGTCCGGCCGGGCAGGCACTCGACCGAGGTCGTGGAGCGAGGCGGTGCGGCGCTACGGGGTGCCGGGGTGGAAGCGGAAGAGGCGAACGCCGCGTCCCTGGCCACGGCTTCGGCCAGGGACGCGCGGAGCTGATAGCGCGTCAGCGTCGTGGGCGTGGCCAGTCCCGAGGCGGCCTCCCGCTCCAGTCGCGCGACCGCGCCGCCCGCGCCGAGGTACTCCACGACCACGTCCCGCACCCGGCCCGCTGCCGCCCACGCATCCCCTGCGGCCGGGCGCTCTCCGTCCGGGCGCGCGGTGTACGCGGCCCACGCGAACACGCAGTCCACGACGACATCCACCTCGGACACCCGACCCCCACCCGACCCGCACCGTCCCTGCGCCGACCGTACCGACAACACGGCCCGCCCGCTGGCCAGTTGTCCGAGGCGTGTGCGGCAACGGGTGCCGGATTCGAAGGCGGCGCAGGCGGGCGGGGACCGGGAGCCGGGACGAGCGCCTACCTCAGCACTTCTCGGAGGAGTGGTCCGAGCTGTTGTAGCCGTTGTAGAAGTCGTGGTAGTTGCCGTGGTAGTCGTGCTCGCCGATGCAGGTGGGGAACATGTGGCCGCTGACCGGCCCCATGATCACGGTGGTGACCCAGTTGATGGCGATGTGCGGGGTCGAGTAGTAGTAGCCGTTGAAGTCGCCGGTGTACCCGTCGATCGGGATGAACTGGGAGCCGTTGAAGCCGGTGAGGTCCTTGCCGCCGAAGTAGACCTTGCCGGCCTGGTGGCCGTAGGCGTCCTCCAGCCAGATCGAGCCGGAGTTGGCGTGGTAGTCCGAGTTGGTCCAGCGGACCTCGGCGTACTCCTTGCGGCAGGTGCCGCCGATGTAGCCGATGTAGAGGACGCCGAGGTGGTCGCCGTACATGTCGTTGATCTGCGTCGGCACGTTGGACACGATCGGCGCGGGGCACGCGCCCGCGGCGGAGGCCGGGGCGGCGAGGACGGTCACCGTCGTCGCCGCTGCGGCGAGCGCGACCAGTCCGGCGACGGCGGTCCGGACGGGCCGGTTGGACTTCGAAGTCATCTCGGAGTTCTCTCCTGGGCTAGATGCAGATGGGCTTGGACTGGGCGCCGTAGTGCCAGACGCCGGACTCGGTGAAGAACGTGACGGCCGTGTAGCAGTGGCCGGTGTGCCCGATCCCCCCGGTGCCGTTGGACGGGTCGCCGTCGCTGATGGAGCCGTTGTACGAGCCGTTCTGATAGGTCGTCAGGTTGCCCGTCGGCCAGCTCTGCGAGATGTACCAGCCGCTGTAGGGGCTGCTCGGCGGGGCCTCCATGACCGCGAATCCCATGCGGATGTCGGTGCTGCCGCCGCGGTAGGACGCGAAGCGGGTGAACTTGGGCGTTCCCCACTCCAGCCCGGTCATCGTCAGGCAGGCCTGCGCCGTGTAGTTGTAGTTCACCGCATGGGTGGGCCCGCAGAGCCGCACCGGGCTGTCGGCGTGAGCCGTGCCCGTGGCGGCGGTCAGCAGGCCTGCTGTCGACAACAGCGACAGGCCCGTAGCGGCGATCCTTCGAAAACGCATACGTCCCCCTTCTCGTGCGGGTGGTGAAGGGGGCGATCCGCCGGGACGCCGGTGCCTCGACGGCGCCTGCACGGCACCTGCCGATCGGCGTCCCGGCGGCCTCCCCCCGTGACTCAAGAGTCCCGTGGGTGGCGGCTGCGGTCACGGATCCCACACGACCCCACACACGTCCTAGACTCTGGCCGACACGGACGGGGACGGCATCGAGGGGGACGGCTGTGGCGGATGCGATCAACGGTGCTCCTCCGGATCCGCTCCGGGCCGCCGACCTGGCCGAATTCATCGGCCTGTTGGGCGAGTTACGCCGGTGGGCGGGGCAGCCGTCCTACCGCGTCCTGGCCGCCCGGACCGGACCGCTGTTGCGGCCACCCCGCACGGTCTCGGCGTTCACCGTGGTCGACGCCTTCAAGCCCGGTCGGCGGCGGCTCGACCTGGACCTGGTGGTCGGCATCGTCCGAGCCCTCGGGCTGGGCGAATCCGAGGTGGCGCAGTGGCGGGAGGCGTGCCTCGCGGTGCACGCCACAGCCAAGTCCGGAGGGTCTTCCGGGGTGTTCCGGCAGCTGCCGGCCGACCTGGCCACCTTCACCGGTCGCGACCGCGTGGTGCGCGAGGTGATGGCCGCCGCGACCGGTCCCGGCCGCCGCGCGGCCACCGTGGTGATCTCGGCGATCGAGGGGATGGCCGGCGTCGGGAAGACCCGGCTCGCCGTGCACGTGGCACACCGGCTGGTCCGGGACGGACGGTTCACGGACGCGCAGCTCTACGTGGACCTGCACGGGTTCGACCCCGAGCAGGAGCCCGCTGACCCGTCGGAGGTGCTGGCGGCGTTCCTGCGCCAACTCGGCGTACCGCCCGCCCAGGTGCCCACCGGCCGCGCCGAACGCGCGGCGATGTTCCGGGACCGGCTACAGGACCAGGCCGCGCTCGTCCTGCTCGACAACGCGGCCGACGAGGAACAGGTCCGCGACCTCGTACCGGGCGGCCCCGACTGCCTGGTCCTGGTCACCAGCAGGCGCAGCCTCGCCGGCCTCGACGGAGCCGACCTGTACCCGCTGGACGTCTTCACCGAGCAGGAGGCCCTGGCGCTGCTCGCGCGCATCGTCGGACCGCAGCGGACGGAGGCGGAACCGGCCGCCTCCCGGGCGATCGCCAAGGCCTGCGGATACCTGCCGCTGGCCCTCGCCATCGTCGCCGCGCGGCTGCGCGCCCGACCGGCCTGGTCGCTGGACCACTTCGCCGAGCGCCTCGAACGCGGTCTCTCCGAGCTGGAGACCGGCGGCCGCCGGCTGCGGCACGTGTTCGCGCTCTCGCTGCGCAGCCTTCCGAACCCGCTGCGCGCGTTGTTCCACACCCTCGGGCTGCATCCGGGCGCCGACTTGACCCCGGACTCGGTCGCCGCTCTGCACGGAGTCGACCCGGCGCGGGCCGAGGACCTCCTCGAACGGCTCGTCGACGAGCACCTGCTCCAGCAGCCGAGCCCCGGGCGGTACGCCCTGCACGACCTGCTGCGGGTGTACGCGGCCGAACTCGCCGCCGCAGCACCGCCGGAGGCCCGAGCCGCCGCGCAACGGCGGCTCGCCGACTGGTACGTGGACACGGTCCACCGCGCGGCGCTCGCCATCAGGACACCGGAGCTGCCGGAGCCCGGACCGTGCCGGTGGTCGGGAATCGCGACCTCATTCGACTCGTACGACCGGGCCCTCGCATGGTTCGACGCGGAGGCGGCCAACTCCGGTGCGGTGGTGCGATGGCTGGCGGCCTGCGACTTGCCCGACCACGTGTGGCGGATCGCGCTCTACCAGAAGGGCTACTTCATGCTGCGCTGGCGCCTGGAGGAGTACGTCCAGAGCCACGCCCTCGCCCTCGCCGCCGGCCGGGCCCTGGACGACCGGTACGCGCAGGCACGGGCCCTGCACGGGATGGGCGTCGCGCAGAGCCAGCTCGGCCGTCTGGACGAGGCCGAGCCCCAACTACAGGCGGCGGTCGACCTGTTCCGCGCGATCGGCGAGCGCGGTCTTGAGGTGGCGGCCCTCGCGGACATCGGTCTGATCCACGAGGCGCGCAAGGACTACCGTGCTGCACTCACGGCGTACGACGGGGCCCTGGCCGTCATCGGAAGCGCGGACGGCAAGCTGCGCAGCCGCGGCGTGATCCGCTTGAACGCCGGGTGGTTCCGTCACCTGCTGGGCGACCACGCCGGGGCGCGCGCGCAGTACGAGGACGCCATGGCGGACCTCCGCGCCGCGGACGAGATCCGCGGTCAGGTCATCGTCCTGGGCAACCTGGCCCTGCTGCACCGCGACACGGGAGACCACGCCTCCGCCCTGAGCTGCTTCCAACAGCAGTTCGAGACCAGCCGGTCGATCGGCGACGAGTACTTCCAGGCGCACAGCCTGATGGGAAGCACCCTCGTGCTGGAGGCCCTGGGGAGGGACGCCGAGGCGCGGTCCTTCCGCGAGCGGGCGCTCACTTTCGCGCGGAAGGCCGGAATGTCCGAGGAGGAGATCCTGGCCAGGCTGAACTCCACCGGTTGACGCGAGGCCGAGTCCAGGCCCTGGATCGTCTCGGATCCCCGGCACCGGATCCCCGGCACCGGATCCCCGGCATCGGGTTCGCGTGGCACCAGGTCCGGGTGCTCGTGGTGCCGGTCAGCGGCCCGCGCGGGTGGCGAGGCCGTCGAGGACGCAGTCGAGGCCGAATGCGAACTCCGTGTCGGGGTCGGGTTCTTGGGTCTCGTGGACGCGGCGGGCGAGCATCGGGTGTTCGCCCGCCGCGAGGACGGCGCTGATGTAGGGGCCGAGGCTGCGCTGCCACTGTTCCTCGGTCAGGCCGGTGCGTTGTTCGGCGCGCCGGGCGGCCTGCTGGGTGGCGACCGAACCGAGCACGTAGGCGTGCAGGGTGCTGAGGGCCTGCGAGGCCAGGGTGATGTCGGGGGTGAGGGCGACGGCGGCGCGGAGGGCGGATTCGGCCCGGCGCAGCGTATTGGGGCCGAGTGAGGGCCGGCCCGCGAGTTCGGCGGCCAGCCACGGGTGGCGCAGCAGGGTCGCGCGTTGGGCGTGCGCGACCGCGGCGAGGTCGGTGCGCCAGTCGGGGGTGGGCTCGGGGAGCGGGTCCTCGCCCTGGGCCGCGTCGACCATCAGGTCCACCAGCTCGTCGCGGTTGGTGATGTAGCGGTAGAGGGTGGCCGTGCCGGAACCGAGGTCGCCGGCGACCCGGCGCATCGAGACCGCGGCCAGGCCCTCCGCGTCGGCGACGGCCAGCGCGGCGGCCACGTACTGGTCCACGCCCGGGGCGCGGCGGGCCGGTTCGGGGCGGGGCCTGGTCCACACCGACCAGGGAGCGGGTTCGGTCATCGGGGGCTCCCATTCTCGTTGACCGGCATTCTAGCTTCTGGCTACGGTGTATCCATGACGGAAACAGTGTATCCAGAAGTGCCGGTCGTGGTGGTCGGAGGCGGCAGCGTCGGGCTGCTCACCGCTGCGTTGCTCGCCCACCACGGCGTCCCCGCGGTGCTCGTCGAACGCCGCCCGGGGCCGTCCGTCCACCCGCGTGCCACCGGCATCGGGCCCCGGACGGTCGAGATCCTGCGCGAACTCGGGCTGGACGCCGCCGTCGACGCCGTCGCCGTCGACCTGCGCGGTGCCACGGCCAAGGCGGTGGCGCGGACCGTCGTCGAGATGGGCGCGGGTGACGTCGTGGCCGTGCCCATGCCGGTCCCGTCCGCCACCGAGCTGGACACGACGCCGTTCCGGCTGCGCGGCGTCTGCGCACAGGACCGGCTCGACGCCGCGGTGGCGGCCGACCTGGCGCGGCGCGGAGCGGACGTGCGCTGGTCGACCCGCCTGGTCGGCATCGCGCAGGACGCCGACGGGGTCGACGTCGAGCTCGAGGGACCCGACGGTCGCTACCGGCTGCGCGCCGCGTACGTGGTGGCCGCGGACGGTGCGCGCAGCCCCGTGCGGACCGCGCTCGGCGTGGGCACCTCCGGCGCGGGCGACCTCGGCAAGTCGAAGATCAACATTCTGTTCCGCGCCGACCTCCGTCCCCACCTGCGGGGGATGTCCTTCGGCACCTGCACGATCACCACGCCCGCGGCGCCCGGCCTGCTGGTCACCGTGGACGGGGCGACCACCTGGGTCTTCCACGTCACCTGCGACGTGGACGGCGGCGAGCACCCCGAGGACTACACCGACGAACGCTGCGTCGAGGTCGTGCGCGCGGCGGTCGGCGATCCCGACCTGGACGTCGAGGTGCGCAGCGTGTTGCCGTGGCGGCCCCGCAGTGCCCAGGCCGACCGCTTCGCCGTCGGGCGCGTGTTCCTGGTCGGCGACGCCGCGCACACCGTGGCACCCCTGGGCGCGTTCGGCCTCAACACCGGCGTCGCCGACGCCCACAACCTGGCGTGGAAGCTGGCCGCCGTCCACCACGGCGAGGCGGGCGCCGGCCTGCTCGACACCTACGCGCAGGAACGCGAGCCGGTCGCCGCGGCGACGCTGGACCAGGCCATGCGCAGGTACGCCGACCCGGCACTGCACTGGGGACGTGGACCCGAGGCCGACGCCGCCCGGGCAGCGGCGGGGGTCTGGGCGGCGCCGGTCGTCCACCTCGGTCAGCGGTACGACTCAGCCGCCGTCGTCGACCCGCGGCCCGAACTCCCATCCACGGTCGACCTGGTGGCGTCGCTGGACGGGTCGCCCGGTTCCCGGGTGCCGCACGCGTGGGTCGACGACGTCTCCACGCTCGACCTGGTCGCCTCCCGGTGGACTCTGTTGGTGGGCGTCGCGGGGAAGCGCTGGCGCGCGGCCGCGGTGGCCATCGGCCTGCCGGCGCATCAGGTCCGGACACCGTGGCTGCCGGACGACGGGGCGCTGCTCGTGCGACCGGACGCGATCGTCGCGCTGCGGGCCGAGGCGCCGGTCCCGGACCCGGCGCGGCACCTCGCCGACGCCTTGGACCAGGTGCTGGCCCGCCCGGTCGCGGCACCGGCCACCTGACCCGCCGTCACCCGTGCGGCGGCGCCCGACGCACGGTCGTCCACGGGTGCCGGCCGGGCCGGCTAGCGGCGGCTGAGGTAGGTGAGGACCGCGAGGACGCGGCGGTGGCCGCTGTCGTCGGGGGAGAGGCCGAGCTTGGTGAAGACGTTGCCGATGTGTTTGTGGACGGCGTTGTCGGTGATGACGAGGCGGGCCGCGATCGTGGCGTTGTCCATTCCTTCGGCCATCAGGGCGAGGACCTCGCGTTCGCGTCGGGTGAGGGCGGCGATCGGGTCGCGAGCGGGACGGGTGAGGAGCTGCCCGATCACCTCGGGGTCCATGACGGTGCCGCCGGCGGCGACCCGGCGCAGCGCGTCGACGAACTCGCTGACCCGGCCCACCCGGTCCTTGAGGAGGTAGCCGATGCCGCCGAGACCGTCCGAGACCAGCTCGCCCGCGTACTGCTGCTCGACGTACTGCGAGAGGACGAGCACCGGCAGGCCGGGGTGCCGGCGGCGGGCGCGGATGGCGGCGTGGATGCCCTCGTCCCGGAAGGTCGGTGGCAGTCGCACGTCGACGATGGCGACGTCCGGCCGGTGTTCGGCGACGGCGGTGGCGAAGCCGGGAGCGTCCCGGGTGATCGCGGCGACGTGGAAGCCCTTGGCGGTCAGCAGGAGTTCCAGGCCGCTGGACAGCAGGACGTTGTCCTCGGCGATCACGACCCGCACGGCAGGCTCACCTCGATCGTGGTCGGGCCGCCGCGCGGGCTGTGGATCCGGACGGCGCCGTCGAACGCCAGGACCCGGTGGCGGATCCCGGCGAGGCCGGTACCCCGGGTCTCGTCGGCGCCGCCGACGCCGTCGTCGCTGACCTCGATCGACAGGTGGTCGTCGGCGCGTGCGACGCGGACGGCGGTGCGGGTGGCCCGGCTGTGCTTGGCGGCGTTGGTGAGCGCCTCGGCGACGGTGAAGTACGCCACCGCCTCGACCGCGGCGGGGATCGTGCCGAGCTCGCCGACGTCGAGGGCCGTGTCGATCGCCGATCGGGTGCCCAGCGCGGCCAACGCCCCGGCGAGGCCGCGGTCGGCGAGGATCGGCGGATGGATCGACCGGAGCACGGTGCGGAGCTCCACCATGGCCTCCTCGGTGTTCCGGTGCGCCTCCTCCAGCAGCGCGGCCACCATCGCGGGGTCCTCGTGCAGCACCTCGCGGGCCACGCCCAGCCGCAGCGCGATGGCCACCAGCCGGGCCTGGGTGCCGTCGTGCAGGTCGCGTTCGATCCGGCGGAGTTCCGCGCCGTGCGCCTTCATGGCGTTGGCCCGCGTCTCGGTCAGCGCCCCCACCCGCTGCGTCAGGCGGTCGGCGGCCGAGGGGGACAGCAGCACCGTGCAGATCCGGGCGTGCAGGCGCGCCAGCGGGGGAACCAGCCAGCAGGTCAGGGCCGCGAAGGCGACGGCCTGGGCGGTCCCCAGGGTCAACGCCGTTCCCCACCCCGAGAGTTGGAACCCGGCGGCGAAACCGCCCGCGCGGGTGCCGGCGGGCAGCGCCCACCACACGGGCACGGTGACGGCCGCGGTCACCGCGTTGCCCGCGCACAGCACCACGACCGACCCGAACGCCAGACCGGTCACGATCCAGCCGCCCAGCCAGCCGAGGACCCGCCACCCACCCACGACGACGGGACCGGTGGCCGGGATCGCCAACTGCCGTTCGGCGCGGCGCCGTTGCCAGGACGCCCAGGCCCCCGCCGTGGTCGGGACGAGGAGTACGGGCAGCGCGAGGAGGGCGAGCGCGGCGGTGCCGAGGCTGCCCAGCAGGTAGCCCAGAGCGCGCCACGTCGCCGACAGTCGATCGGCCACGGAGTGGTTCATCCGCGCAAGTCTGGGCCATCGCGACCGCGCCCGGCACTACAGCCCGCTCCACCTTTTTCCCACCCGTGGGCTGTACTGCCCGCGCTCCCCGACCCGACCTAGCGTCAACGCCCATGACGAACCCACAGATTCTCCCGGTCCGGCGACGCGGCAGGTCCGCCCGACGGAACCTGGTCCTGGCCGCCGTGGTGGCCGCGACCCTGTCCACCTGCGTGCCCGGCGTGGCGGCCGCCGGGCAGGAGGACGGCCGGCTCCGGCACCGGCTCCAGCTCCAGCGGGACGCCGATGCGATCGCCGCACTCGGTGTGACGGGTGTCCAGGCCCGCCTGGTCAGCGCCGACGGGCGGGACCTGACCGCCACGAGCGGCGTCGCCGACCTGACGAGCGGTCAGCCGGTTTCGGCGGACGGATACTTCCGGGTGGCCAGCGTCACCAAGGCGTTCGTGGCCACCGTGGTCCTGCAACTGACCGGTGAGGGCAAGCTCTCGCTGGACGACCCGGTGGAGCGGTGGTTGCCGGGCGTGGTGTCCGGGAACGGCAACGACGGACGCAAGATCACCGTCCGCCACCTGCTCCAGCACACCAGCGGCATCCACGACGACTACCCCGACTACACCTCGGCGGACGACTTCCAGGAGCACCGGTACGACACCTCCACGCCCGAGCAGACCGTCGCCCGGGCGATGCGCCACCACCCGGACTTCCGGCCCGGCAAGCACTGGCGGTACTCCAACACCGGCTACGTCCTGCTCGGCATGATCATCGAGAAGGTCACCGGAAGCCCCTGGCACCAGGATGTGGCGGACCGGATCGTCCGCCCGCTCGGCCTCGACCACACCTTCCGGCCGGGCACCTCGCCGACGCTGCCCCAGCCGCACGCCGAGACCTACCAGCGGTTCGCGCCCGACGGTCCGTTGGTGGACGTCACCGAGCAGGTCGGCTTCGGCACCAACGGAGAGGCGGGGCTGGTCTCCACCACCGCCGATCTCGACCTGTTCTTCCGCGCCCTGCTCGGCGGCCGGCTCCTGCCCCCGGCGCAACTCCGGCAGATGACGCGGACCGTCCCCGTCGGCGAGGAGTTCGAGCCGCTGATGCCGGGCGCCCGCGACGGACTGGGGCTCTTCTCCCGCCCGCTGTCCTGCGGCGGGGTGTACTGGGGCCACGAGGGCGGCGACGCGGGTTGGATCACCGCGACCGGCGTCACAGCTGACGGCCGACGGGGCGTCACCGTCTCGCTGTCGGGCGTCCTCGCCGCATCGACCGAGGACGTCCTGGGGGTGACGCAGGCGGAGAGCAGGCTGGTCGACGACGCGCTGTGCGGCGCGACGGACACCGACCGGCGCTAGCCGGGCCCCGTTCCGTACGAGGCTGCGGAACCGGGCGATCGGCGGCACGGGGAACGCGTCTTCGGTACGACGGATGAGATCCGGATCCTCCTGTCGGAGGCACGTGGCCTGCGGGCGAACGCCGTGGCGACGCGTTCCGGACGCTGACGGGAGTCGGCCTGATGACCAGCCAGAACCCGGCGCCGCCGCGGCCCGTGCCACCGGACGGGTCCCGAACCGGCCGAGCCGAGTGGTGGCGGGAGTTCACCTGGACGGCTTGCTCGTCCTGCGCCCGCTCCTACGGGTTCCTAGAGTCTGGGCGTGGGGGGCGATGCCCTCCGGCATCGCACGGGCGCTTCCGCGTCGTCTCGGGAGTCGTGCCGGTGCACTCCAGCTCTGAGGAGAGTCACGTGACCACTGCATCCGACACGCCCGTCCTCGACACGCTTGCGGCCATGACGATGGATTCGATCGAGCGCTGCGGTCTGCCGCAGGACATGCTCATTCTCACCCGCATCGCGGCCCTCGCCGCGATGGACGCCCCGCCGCTGTCCTACCTCGCACACATCGAGCCCGCGATGAAGGCCAACCTCACCGCCGCCCAACTGCAGGACGTCCTGGTCGCCATCGCCCCGATCGTCGGGACCGCCCGCGTCATGTCCGCCGCCGGACACATCGCCGAGGCGCTCGGCATCGCGATCGCCGTCGCCGACGAGGAAGTCTCGAAGGGGGCCTAGGCCCCGGCAGCCGCTCGACGGCTGCGCCGCCTGTCGGAGCTGTCGCTGCCGACGTCGAAGGCTCCGCCGGGTGGAACCGGCGGAGCCTTCGACGTCGCGGCGGAAACCGAGCGGGTGTCAGCAGGTCAGGACGGGACCGGCCCAGTCGGCGTGGTCGCTGTTGCTGCCGTCTCCGCCGTCGGTGACCACGAGGTGGAGCTCGTTGGCGCCGGTGAGGTCGGCGGTGAGGTGCTTGACGCCGGTCGAGGCGGTGACCAGGCCGCTGTCGGCGGCCTTGGCGCCGTCCTTGTAGATCTGGAAGGCGACGGTGCCACGGCCCATGGCTTCGGTGTCGACGCCGACGTCAGTGGTCAGCGTGGTGCAGGAACCGCCGAGGTAGTAGACGATCTCGCTGGACGCGTTGACGCCGAGGCCCTTGGCGTAGGTGGTGGTGCCGATGGTGAGGGTGTGGCCGTCGCCGGACTGGTTGTCGCCGTTGCTCATGTCCTTCTCGACCTGGCCCCAGCCGTTGCTCGCGGAGGACCAGGTGAGGTCGGAGAGCTGGTGCGCGCCGGCAGCGGGGCCGTTGCCGCAGGCGATCTCGGCGTCGGCCCAGTCTGCGTGGTCCCAACTGGTGCCGTCGCCGGCGTCGGTGACCACCAGGCGCAGGGTGGTGGCGCCGGTGAGGTCGGCGGTCAGCTTCTTGGCGGGGTCCTTGCCGGTGAGCTTCCCGCTGTCGGCGGCCTTGGTGCCGTCCTTGAATATCTGGAAGACCGCCGAACCGTTGCCGTAGGCCTCGTCGTCGATGCCGACGCTGGTCACCAGGTTCTTGCAGGCGCCGCCGAGGTGGAAGGTGATGTCGCTGGACGCGTTGACGCCCAGGCCCTTGGCGTAGGTGGTGCCGCGGATGGCGAGGGTGTGGCCGTCGCCCGCTGCCCAGTCGCCGTTGCTGTGGTCGCGCTCGACCGGGCCCCAGCCGCTGGACTGGCTGAGGAACGGCAGGTCGCTCAGGTAGCTCATGCCGGTGGCCGGCGGGACGGGCGCGCTCGGGGTGACCCGGAACATGGCCGTGCCGTGGCCGGGAACCGTGGCGCTGATGCTGCCGGTGCTGGTGGTGGTCTTCTTCGACCACAGGTCCTTGACCGTGTACGAGGGCGCACCGGCGATACCGACGGTCTGGACCGTGGTGGTGATGGTGGCGTCGTAGGAGCCCTCGTTGGTGAGGGTGACCGCGCGGCTGCCGTCCGCCAGCGGCTTGCTCATCACGACCAGGCCGTTGTCGCCTGAGACGACGGAGCCCTGCTTGCCGAGCGGGTCCTGGTCGACGGCGATGACGTCGGTGTTGGTGAGGATGTCGAGGGTCTCCTGCTGGGCGGTGCGCAGGTCGGCGCCGATCAGCAGCGGGGCGTTCATCTCGGCCCACAGGCTGAAGTGGGTGCGGTACTCGGTGCCGGTCATGCCGCCGTTGCCGACCTCCAGCATGTCGGGGTCGTTGTACGCGCCGGGCTTGGCGTAGGCGGACAGGCCCTGGTTGGCGTGCGCGATGGCGATCATGCTCTGCCAGGTGTCGCTGATGTCGCCGGTGGTGCGCCAGGAGTTGCCGACCGGCGGTGCCCAGTTCCACGGGCCGGTGGAGCCCCACTCGCAGATGCTGTACAGGATCGGGCGGCCGGTCTTCTTCAGCGCGTCGCCCATCGCCTGGTAGCGGGTCTGCGCGTCGACGCCCTGGTTGTTGCAGTTGTCGTACTTCAGGTAGTCGACACCCCAGGACGCCCACAGGTCGGCGTCCTGCTGCTCGTGGCCGAGGCCGCCCGGAAAGCCCCGGACGTCACAGGTCCTGGTGCCGGCACTGGAGTAGATGCCGAACTTCAAGCCCTTGCCGTGCACGTAGTCGGCGAGCGCCTTGATGCCGTGCGGAAAGCGCACCGGGTCGGGGACCAGGTTGCCGGCGGCGTCGCGTTGCGGCAGCGCCCAGCAGTCGTCGAGGTTGACGTACCGGTAGCCGGCCGCCTTGAGGCCCTTGCTGACGAACAGGTCGGCCATGCCCTTGACCAGGTCCTCGTTGAACTCGGACCCGCACCCGGTGGTGTTCCAGTTGTTGAACCCCATCTGCGGGGTCAGGTTGATCCCGTTGTCCAGCGCCGACGCGGCCGGTGCGGTGGCGAGTTGGAATCCGACGGCGAGGGCGCCGCCTCCGGTGAGCAGACTGAGCGCGGTCAACGCCGAGGCGAACCGACGGCGCGGCGTGCTGCGTGATGAGCGCAAGGCTCTTCCTCCTGTGGTGCAGGGATGCGGAACGGGACAGGTGGTGCTGGTACGGGTCGCGCCGGCCGCGGCGCGCGGCTCCGGCAGGCGCGACCCGGGCTCACGGGGTGACGGGCCGTCAGGACAGCAGCGTCCAGCTCTGGCCGGGGGTGTTGCCGTTGGGGGTGTTGGTGACGACGCCGGAGGTGGGCGTGGTGGAGGTGGTGTCGAGAATCAGGCCGGTGGCGACGTTGGTGATGGTCAGTGCGCCGGTGGCGGTGTTCTGCACGACCTTCCACTCCTGCCAGGGGTTGCCGGCGGAGTAGTTGAGCAGGTAAGCGCTGTTGCCGGGCTGGGTGCCGGCAGCGAGCACGGTGTGCTGGTGGGTGGGGGTGTAGCAGTTGTCGCTGATCCGGACGGTGCCGTCCGGGTTGGTGGTGAAGGTCCACTGCTCGGAGGTGTGGTCGGTCCACCAGGTGTTGATGTCGGCCGAGGAGCCGAGCGGGGAGCTGCAGGTGCCGGAGACCTCGAGGGCCTGGCCGCCGGTGCCGCCGGCGGTGAGGGAGTGGTAGCGGCCGTCGCCGACGATGGTGGCGGGGATGGTGGTGGGCAGCGGCTTGAGCCGGTACATGGCGACGCCGTGCGCGGGGATCGAGGCATTGATCGGCCCGGTGATGTTGCCGGTGGCACCGGTCCACAGCTCCTTGGAGGAGTAGCCGGGGCCGGTCAGGCCGAGCGCGCTCAGGCTGGTCGAGACGGTCTGGGCGTTGGTCGGGTCCTGATTGAGCAGGAGGACCGCGGTGTCCCCGCCGGAGAGTTGGCGCTTGAGGACGATCGGGGCGGTGCTGCTGTTCGGCGGGTTGCCGACCAGGGTGGCGGGCTTGGCGAGGGCGTCCTGGTCGACCTTGATGACGTCGGCGTTCTTGTAGATCGCCAGTGCGGAGGCGCCGATGCCGGTGGACCAGGTGAGGCCGTTGTCGGTGTGCTGGGAGTCGGCGGTGCTGCGCAGGTCCGCGCCGGAGATGAGCGGGGAGGCCATCATCGCCAGGACCGACATCTCGCTGCGCGACTCGGTGTCGCTCATCGGCTTGTGGCAGGTGCACGTGTCGGTGACGCCGTAGACCCCGTACGGGTTCAGCCAGCCCGCGAACATCATGTCCATGTCGTTCCAGCTGCCGGCCCGGACGTTGCCCGGGTACTGCAGGGCGGTCCGCAACTGGCCGTTGTACAGCACGCCCTCCAGGTCGGGGCCGCGGTCGCCGCCGATCCGGCAGAGGTTCGCCACCTGGCCGCACCAGACGCCGGTCGGCGCGTAGCCCGGGGCCTGACGGGCGGGGGTGCCGGTCGCACGGATGACCGGGTCGGTCCGGGCCGGGTCGTCCCCGGCCAGCAGGTACGGGACACCCGAGTGCACGGGCTGGGCGGAGACGCTGAGCGCGACCCGCGGCTTCCCCTGGGCGGCGGAGGCGGAGTCCAGGGCGCGCTGGAAGTCCTGGGTGCGGGCGTAGATGGAGCGGGTCAACTCCCGTCCCTCGCCCTGGGTGTAGTAGTCGTACCCGTCCGGGCCGATGATCTGCGGACCGTAGGGGCAGTCGTCGTACTTGACGAAGTCCACGCCCCAGGCGACGAAGTCGGTCGCGTCCGTGGACTCGTGCCCGAGGCTGCCCGGGTGGCCCTGGCAGGTGGTGTACGTGTCGGTGGCGTAGAGGCCGAACTTCATGCCCTTGCTGTGGGCGTACCAGGACAGGTACTGGATCCCGTTCAGGGTCTGACCGTTGACGACGTGTGAGGGGAAGTGGTTCGGGTCCGGGATCAGGTGGCCCGTCGTCGGATCGAAGCCGCTGCCGTCGGTGCCGCTCGTCGGGTTGCGGTTGGAGTCGTACAACTGCATCGCACCGTAGGAGTTCTTCACCAGATCGGTGCTCTGGCCGTCGCGGTGGGACAGCGACCAGCCGTCGTCGATCGTCACGGTGTTGTAGCCGGCCTGGACCATGCCGTTGGCGGACATGAAGTCGATCGTCTGGACGACCTGTTCCTGGGTCACCGCGGTGCCCAGGGTGTTCCAGGAGTTCCACCCCATGGGAGGGGTGAGGGCGAGTCCGTTGTCGAGCGCCGCCGCAGGGGTGGAGGTGGCGACGACGGCGGTGAGTCCGGATGCCGCGAGCGACAGCGCGGCGAGGGCGTGCAGCACGGCGCGGGGCATGGGTGGGCGCAGGGGTGGGCGCATGGGGGTGCTCCAGGTGAGCGGGTGGGGGTGTGGGGTATCTCGGCTGTTTCTGTTGAATCCATCTCCAGAGGTCGACGGCTGGAGGAATCTTCAAACAGAAAGCAACGCATGCTAGCCACGTGGGGGGCAACTACTCAAGACCCTGCACGCATCGGCCTCGCGAACCCGCTTGCCGGACCACCTCCTTGACGCGCCGTCATGGAGCGCAGGGGGCGGTGCACGGGTCGGGCGAGGCCGGAAGGAGCCGCTCGGACGACCCGGTGTCGGCGCACAACCGGGCAGAATGTCCGGAAAACAGGCAACTTGCCTGTAGCGGTCGCTAGTTGCCTACCTCTCCGCACGCGAGCATCACGGGGCGACATCGCCCGGCGATCCTCTTGACTTCGTAGTGCAATGGCACTGTGATATGTCACGTAACGTTTGAGCCTGTTGGTTTCTGGTGGTTTGACGGGCCGCCGGAGCCTGCATGTCAGCCCCATGGCCGCCCGACCGGTCACCACTCACCTCGAACCCCCACCCGCGCCTGGGCCGCCCTGCGGCGAAGGCGCAAAGGAGCGTCCCCTCATGTTCCGAACCACCAACCGCCGTGCCGCCGCCGGTCTGCTGATCGCCCTCGGTCTGACCACCACGGCCT
This sequence comes from Kitasatospora sp. NPDC049285, assembly GCF_040678815.1. Lineage (NCBI taxonomy): Bacteria > Bacillati > Actinomycetota > Actinomycetes > Kitasatosporales > Streptomycetaceae > Kitasatospora > Kitasatospora sp. NPDC049285. The sequence continues at coordinate 67,474 of NZ_JBFAQR010000018.1, forward strand.
GTTCCACCGGCCAGGAGTCCGCCTCCGGTGCCGCCTCGGTCGCCCCGGTGAACGGGAAGGTCTCGATCACGTACCTGCAGAAGCAGGGCGACCAGGAGTACTTCATCGGCGAGGCGGCCGGCGCCAAGGCGAAGGCGGCCGAACTCGGCATCGACCTCAAGGTGGTGAACCTGGGCAACGACGCGAACAAGACGGTCAGCGAGGTGCAGGCGGCGATCGCGCAGAAGACCAACGGCGTGATCATCGTCGTCCCGGACCCGGCGGTGGGCCCGCAGGTGGTGCAGACCGCCAAGGACGCCAAGATCGCCCTTCTCACGTCGGACGACCAGGTCTGCGCCACCGGGCCGGACCCGGCCGCCTGCGCGAAGTCCGACCTGGTGCCGCGGATCGGCTTCTCCGGCGCCCAGATGGGCGGCGAGGTCGGCAAGCGCGCCGCCGAGGAGTTCAAGAAGTCCGGCTGGAATCCGGCCGACACGCGGATCATCTCGGCCTGGAAGCAGGACGTCACGGTCTGCGGCGACCGGGTCAAGGCCGCCAAGGAGGCCTTCACCTCCGCCGTGTCCGGCGTGCAGAACGTCGACGTCGCCACCGACAACACCCCCACCGGCGCGCAGGACAAGGTCGCCGCCACGGTCACGGCCAACGCGGGCGTCAAGCACTGGGTGGTGTGGGGCTGCAACGACGAGAACGTCCAGGGCGGCGTCACCGCCCTGCAGAACGCCGGGGTCAGCCCCGCCGACATCGACGGCGTCGGCCTCGGCGCCTACCTGGCCTGCAAGGACTGGAGCGGCGGCAAGCCGTCCGGCATGAAGGCCGCGCTGTTCATCAACGGCAAGGACGTCGGCGCGCTCGCCGTCCAGACCATGTACGACCGGCTCAAGAACGGCAAGGACATGCCGGCCGAGGCGTTCGCCCCCACCACCATGGTCGACGCCGCCAGCTGGAAGAGCGCCGGCGTCGGCTGCAACTGACCACTTCGCCCGGCAGCCGCCCGGTGGGGCGGGCGGCTGCCTCCACTCCTTCGTTCCGCACATGAGGTGACCCAGCAGTGAGCAGAGCACGCCGCTCGACCCCGGACCGCCGCCCTCCCGAGCCTCGGCCTGCCGCCACCGGAGCACGGGTCGAGCGCATCACCAAGCGATTCGGGGAGATCCAGGCCCTGAGCGACGTGACCCTGGACTTCCCCAGCGGAAGGGTCACCGCCCTCATGGGCGAGAACGGGGCGGGCAAGTCCACCCTGCTGAAGATCCTCACCGGAGACCATCGGCCCACCGAGGGCCGGGTCCTGCTCGACGGGCAACCGGTCGACCCGCGTTCCCCGGCGGAGGCACGGGCCGCGGGCATCCGGATCATCCCGCAGGAACCCGAGATCATTCCGCACGTCTCGGTCGCCGAGAACGTCTACGCCGGTTCCCTTCCCCGGGCATTCGGCCGCCGCCTGGACCGGGCCGAACTGCGTCGTCGCATCACCGCAGACCTCGATCGTCTCGGCTTCGCCGACGTCCTCGACCCGGACCTGCTCGGCTCCCAGCTGACCCCCGCCCAGCGCCAACTGGTGGAGATCATGCGGGCGTTGACCGGTACGGCACGGGTGATCGCGTTCGACGAGCCGACCTCCTCGCTCTCCGAGCACGAGGTCGACGCGCTGTTCGCGCTCATCAACCGCCTGCGCGACCAGGACATCGCCGTCGTCTACGTCTCCCACCGGATGCAGGAGATCTTCCAACTCGCCGACCGCATAGCCGTCCTGCGCGACGGCGCCCTGGTCGGCGTCCAGGACGCCCGGACCACCACCGAGGACGACCTGGTACGCCTGATGGTCGGTCGCGACCTGTCCACGATGTTCGTCCGGCGGCCCGTCGCCACCGACCGGGTCGTCCTGGACGTCCGCGACCTGACCACCGACCAGGTCCACGGCATCGACCTGCGCGTCCACGCCGGTGAAGTCGTCGGCCTGGCCGGCCTGATCGGCGCCGGACGCTCCGAACTCGCCCTCGCGCTCGCCGGCGACCTGCCCGTCCACAGCGGCAGCATCACCCTGGACGGTCGTCCGCTGCCGTCCGGCGACCCCGGCGCGGTGATCCGCGCGGGACTCGGCCTGGCCCCGGAGGAGCGCAAGGCGCAGGCCCTGTTCCTGCACCGCACGATCCGCGACAACACCTCGATCGCCGTACTGGAGCGGCTGCGGCGTTTCCGCTTCGTGCGGCGCGGCGCCGAGCGCGAGCTGGCGCAGGAGTACACCGACCGGCTGCGGGTGCGCACCCCCTCGATCGAGCACGAGGTCCGCAAGCTCTCCGGCGGCAACCAGCAGAAGGTCGTCCTCGCCCGCTGGCTCGCCCGCAAACCGAAACTGCTGATCCTCGACGAGCCCACCCGGGGCATCGACGTCGGCGCCAAGGCCGAGATCTACCAGATCATCGCCGACCTCGCCGAACAGGGCACCGCACTGCTCGTCATCTCCTCCGAACTGCCCGAACTGCTCGGTCTCGCCGACCGGATCGTCGTCATGCAGAACGGCCGGGTCACCGGCGAGCTGAGCCGGCAGGCAGCCACCGAGGAGGCCGTCCTGCAACTCGCCATGGCCGACGACATCAGCGCAACCGCATCAGGAGCACTCTCATGACCACCGCCACCACCCCGCCGACCGTCGCGGACACCAAGAACCGCAGCCTGCCCGGCAAGCGGCTTCCCCTGCTCGGCACCGTCGGCGGGCAGAACCTCAGCCTGATCGGTGCCCTCGTCGCGGTGCTGGCCGTCTTCGGGGTGCTCAACGACAACTACCTCAGCCTGAACAACATGCAGGTCATCGCCGAGGCCGCCACCATCACCGGGCTCCTCGCCGTCGTCCAGACCGTCGTCATCATCTGCGGCGGCCTCGACATCTCGGTCGGCTCCCAGGCCGGCGTCGCCTCGGTCGTGAGCGCCATGGTCTTCACCTCCACCGGCTCCGACGCCCTCATCGGCATCGCCGCAGCGGCAGCCGTCGGCCTGCTCATCGGCGCCCTCAACGGCGCGGTCATCGTCTACGGTCGGGTCAACCCCACCATCGCCACCCTGGCCGGGCTCGCCGCCTACAAGGGCCTCGCCCAACTGCTCTCCGACGGCCGGGCCCAGGGCTACGTCCTCAACAACCCCGTCTTCGTCTTCCTCGGCCGAGGGAAGATCGCCGGACTCCCGATCATGGTCTGGATGCTCATCGCGGTCGCCGGCGCCGTCCATGTCCTGCTCAGGTACACCGACATCGGCCGCAACCTCTACGCGATCGGCGGCAACGACACCGCCGCCCGGCTGGCCGGCATCAACATCAACAAGTACCTGATCGCCGTCTACGGCCTGATCGGCGTGGTCGCCGCCCTCGCCGGCGTGCTGCTCACCGCCCGCACCGGCAGCGGCCAGCCCACCTCGGGCAGCGAGGGCCTCGAGCTGAAGGCGATCACCGCGGCCGCGCTCGGCGGGTGCGCACTCAAGGGCGGCAAGGGCGGCGTCGGCGGCACCCTGCTCGCCGTCGCCCTGCTCGGCGCGCTGGAGAACGGCCTCACCGTCCAGGGCATCAACTCCTTCTGGCAGAACGTCGCCCAGGGCGCCCTCCTCGTCATCGCCGTCGTCATCCAGCAGCGCCGCACCAAGGAACGCGCCATCGGACTCCCGGCCTGACGGCGCCAGGCCACCGCTCATCCTGCTCGCACGGCAGGCAAGGCGGTGGCCTCCGGCCCGTCATGACCGCTCGGTCACGGACGGCCGGACGATTTGGAGAAGCGGCAGGGAGCGACGCATCCATCGGGCTGGCCATGACCAGCCGTCAGAGGCCGTAAAAGCAGCCGGTGTTGGCCGTGCCGTAGACGATGACCGTCGATCAGCGTCGGTGGCAGCCGTTACGGTGACGGCCGTGACCGACACCAACTACTGGCGGCTCCCGCCCGGGCGGGAGCTCAAGGGATACGGCGAGTGCGCCATCACCGTGGTCCTGCCGCCGTTCCGGCCGTACTCGCCTGCCACTCCCGATGTCGTGGCGAGGTTCGGCCCGCACGACCCGGTACGGGCTCGGGCCTTCGTCGAGTCCTTCCCCACGATCGAGGCCGTTCTCGAGGAACTTCCCCTCACCGACGCCGGGCCCGAGTCCCCGCGGACGGTGGCCGACCTGGACCTGGTCCGGGTCGGATGCTGGGGCAACGTCATCGCGATCTCGGACTGCGCCCTCTCGGGTCGCGGCCTCCACGACTCGCTGCTGGAGCAGACCGATGCCCTGGCCGACCGATTTCCCGACGCCCGGATCGTCGGGTCGGCGAGCGTGGACTGCGGGGAGAACCACACGGAGACCAGTGTCCACCTGCCCGGCGGGCTCAGGCTGCACACCGAAGGGTGGACGGCCACGGACCAGTGCCACGTCGACGGCGACCCGCACGCGGTCGTGCGCGCGCTCGGGATCAGTGCCGACGTCCTCACGGGGGAGTGGGTCGACCTGGACGGTGACCTGACGTCCGTGCCCTGGGAGCACTTCGGCCACATCCTGCTGACGCCGTACAGCCCTTGGGGCTATGACGCCCTCGCGATGTCCCAGTTCCGGGTACGCCACACCGAGGACGCCACGATCCGCATGGAAGAGGCGTGGCTGCTGGAGTGACTGCCGGTCAGGACGAGCGCGCATCCACCATGAGTACTTCGCTTCGCCCTGGATGGGTACGGTCCCGGCATGGAGAAGGTCGAGGCGGTACCCGAGAAGGTGGCCTGGGTTCTGGTGCGCGGCGGCCGGGTGCTGGTGACGCGTGTCCGCGGTGTGGACGTCTTCTACTTCCCCGGTGGGAAGAGGGAACCGGGTGAGTCCGATGCGGAGACCCTGGCGCGCGAGATCGACGAGGAACTCCGGTCCCGAGTCGACACGGCCACGATGGTGCACGTCGGCACGTTCGAGACGCGGAGGGAATCCGACGGACGCATCGAGTTCCGGATGATCTGCTACACCGCCGAGCACACTGGTCCGCTGGTTGCCTCGAGCGAGATCGAGGAGTTGGACTGGTTCGGATACGGCGATCGCGCACGGGTCTCGGCAGTGGACCAGATGGTGTTCGACATGCTGCATTCGGCCGGCCGGCTGCCCTGAGGAGGCACGGTCAGGAGATCGTTGCGGTGCCGGAGGCTCTGGCAGAACGCGTCCGACCGGTTCGGCGGGCCGGCTGAGCCGGTGTCAGGTCGACGATGACGTCCGGGTGCCAGGGGAGGAGGGTGAGATCCTGTCCCTGCAGGGCGAGGACGAGGGCGGTCTCCGGCAGGGTACGGCGTAGTGCGTGGAGGAGTGCGACGGCGGTCGGTCGGTCCAGGCCGGCGGTGGGTTCGTCGAGGAGGAGGATGTGCGGTCGGCGCAGGACGGCGCGGGCGATGGCGAGGCGGCGTCGCTGGCCCTGGGAGAGGGCGCGGCCGGCCGGGCCGACCGGGGTGTCCGGGGGGAGGGTGTCGAGGCCGACCCCTGCCAGGGCTGCTTGCATCTGCGCCGTGGTGGCGAGCGGGGCGGCCAGGCACAGGTTGGCGGCGACGGTCGTGTCGGCGAGCCAGTCGTCGGCCTCGACCAAGGTGAGCACCTCGGCGACGGCCTCGGCCGGCAGGTCCTCGACGGGGGCGCCGCCCAGCCGGATGTGGCCGGAGGTGGTCGGCACGCGTCCGGCGAGCAGCACGGTGGCACGGGCCGGGGCGTACTCGGTGAGCCACTCGGTCAGCCGTGCGACCTCTCCGGTCAACGACTCGGCCAGGTCGGCGTCCCCCGGCCCGCTCCGGTCGGGGCCGGTAGCGGGCAGCGCTGCGGCGAGCAGGCGTCCGCGCAGGGCCGTGCGCACCCGGCGGGCGCCACGCGCGGCAGCCGCGTCGGCGGCGGAGAGCAGCACGGACCGGACGGCGATCCCCGCCAGGACGAGCCCCGCGCCGGGCAGGACCTGCCCGGGCCGGCCGTAGAGCCCGCGCTGCGCGGCCCAGGCCAGACCGGCCGCCCACAGGACGGTGCCCAGCGGCGCCAGCCCGCGCAGCACGCCCGCCCACCGCAACTCCGCACGACCGGGCGCGGCCCACCCGTCCAGCCAGGCGGACACCTCGTCGTCCCGGCCCGCGGCCGGCGGCTGCCCGCCGAGTTCGGCCAGCAGCGCGGTCGGCGCGCTCACGCCCCGCCCCGGGCGGGGTCCGCCTCGGCGCGGTCGAGGTCGAAGACCCCGGCCCGGTGGTCGCGGCGGTCGCCGGCGATCCACGCGGCCAGCGCCGTCCCCGAGAGGAGCGCGATGCCCACGGGGTCGATCCAGGTGGCGACGCCGCCGAAGACGTCCTGGGACACGGCTGCCAGCCCGACGCCCAGGACGGTGAGCAGCGCACGCCGGACGAGGACCACGAGACCGCCGCGCTCGGGCCGTGCCCGGACGGGCCCGGCCGCTCGTACCCGCAGCGGCCCGAGCGGCGCCTCGGGCAGCGGCGTGAACTTGCCCCGGAACGCCCACCACGCGTACGCGTTGTAGGCGAACACCACCGGCATGCACAGCCCCACGACGACCACCAGGAAGGCCTGCGAACCGGGCGGGCTGGACGCCTGATGGAGCGTCAGCCCCGGTGGCACGACCACCGGAGCGGTCGCGGCCACCAGCGCCAGCAGCCCGCAGACCTGGGCCGCGACCACGCCCGCGAAGGGCCGCCAGTCCGGCCGCCGTCCGAAGCCGTGCCAAGCCACCGCACCCGCGATCACCGCTCCGGCCACCGCGCTCCAGTACAGCGCCGCCCGCACCGGCTCGCCGAAGCCGAACCGCTGCGGATCGGCGTCCTCCAGGTCGGACGCGAGGACCAGCGCGGCCACGGCCGTGCCCGCCAGCAGCGGACGCCCGGCCCGCACCGCCCGCTCGCGGGCGGTGCCCTCGGTCTTGTCCTGCAGCCAGGCGGCACCGGCCAGCAGGTAGAGCACCACCAGGCCGAGCGCGCACAGCACGCTGTACGGGGTGAGCCAGTCGAAGGCGCCGCCGCCGAACGAGCCGCCCTGCTGCCGCAGGCCGGAGAGCACGCCGCCGAGCACCAGTCCCTGACAGAGGGTCACGGCGAGCGAGGCGGCGCCGAACAGCAGTGCCCAGCCCCGCCGGTACCCGGCGGCGGCACTCTGGAACTCCAGCCCCATGCCGCGCAGGATGACCGCGAGCAGCAGCCCGATCACCGGCAGGTAGACCCCCGGCAGCACGGTCGCGTAGACGCCGGGCAGCCCGGCCCACAGGGCGACGCCGGCCAGCACCAGCCAGCTCTCGTTGGCGTCCCAGGCGGTGGCGATCAGCTCGCCGTACTCGCGGCGCCGCTCGCCCCTGGCGAACAGGCTGAGCATGCCGACACCCAGGTCGTAGCCGTCCAGGACGACGTACATGCCGAGCGCGAGCAGGACGAGCGCGTAGGTCGCGTACTCAAGCAACGGGGGCCTCCGTTCCGGGAGCGGGCTGCGCGGCGGTGTCCGACGGCGCTTCGGGGCCGGCCTTGACGGTGCGGACGATGTAGCGGACCCAGACCGCGAGCAGGGCCGAGTAGAGGAGCACGAAGGCGGCCAGCGAGGCGGCGGCCTCGGCGGTGGTCAGGTGCGAGAGCGCGTCCGTGGTGCGCAGCTTGCCGTAGACCACCCAGGGCTGCCGCCCGGTCTCGGCGGTGATCCAGCCGCCGGTGATGGCGAGGACGCCGGCCGGGGTCATCCACACCAGCCAGCGCAGGAAGCGGCGGGAGTCGAACAGCCGCCCGCGCAGGCGCAGCACCAGCCCGGTGAAGGCGGTGGCGAACATCGCCAGCGCGGTGACGTACATGGCGCGGAAGCCGTAGAAGGCGCTCCACATGTTCGGCCGCTGGTCGGGCGGGGTCTGCAGCAGGCCGGGCACCTCGGCCCGGCCGGTGAGGTCGTGGCCGATCACCGCGCCCAGGTGCGGCACCGTGACGCGCAGGTCGTTCTCGCCGCGGTCGGTGTCGGGGACGACGAGCAGGTTGTACCCGTTGTTGTCGGTGCGCCAGTTCCCCTCGAAGGCCTGCAGTTTGGCGGGCTGGTGCTCGGCCATGAAGACGGCGGTGGCGTCGCCCAGGTACAGCTGGACGGGCATCAGGACGGCGAGCACGCCGAGGGCGATGGACAGGCAGCGCCGGGCGAGCGGCAGGGCGGCCCGGCGCTGTTTGACCAGGTACCAGGCGGAGATGCCGCCGACGAACCAGCTCGCGCTGATCAGCACGGCCAGCAGCATGTGCGGGAACCGGTAGGTGAAGGCCGGGTTGAGCAGGACCTCGGTCCAGTCGCTCGGGTGGAACTGGCCGGCCGTCTCGGTGTAGCCGGCCGGGTCCTGCATCCAGCTGTTGGCGGACAGGATCCAGGTGGTGGACAGCAGGGTGCCGATGGCCACCATCCAGGAGGCGAGGGCCATGGTGCGGGGCTTGACCCGGCCTTCGCCGTAGAGCATGACGCCGATGAAACCGGCCTCCAGGAAGAACGCCGTGATGACCTCCATCCCGATGGTCACCCCGATGACGGGCCCGACCGCGTGGGCGAAGACGCCCCAGTTGAGGCCGAACTCGAAGGTCATCACGGTGCCCGCGACGACGCCGAGGCCGAAGCCGACCGCGAAGATCTTCTTCCAGAACCGGAAGATCTGCTGGTAGAGCGGGTTGCCGGTGCGCACGTACACGGTCTGCACGACGGCGAGCAGCACGGAGAGGCCGACCGTGAGGGCCGGGAAGGACATGTGGAAGATCGCCGTGACGGCGAACTGCCACCGGGACAGTTCCAGGGCAGCCGGTGAGGCCATGAGGTCTCCGGGAGGGACGCGGGACGGGCGGGAGAAGGGGACTGCTGTACCGGGCTACTCCCGGTACAGCAGGACGGTGGCGCCGGCCAGCACCGCGCTGGCCACCAGCGCCCACGCGGTCTGCCCGTGCAGCACCAGGACGGCGCCCGGCGCGGCCCCGGCGAGCATGGTGACGACCGCGAGGATCCGGCGGCGCTGGCGCGGCGCCGTGCCGCCGGCCGGGCGGGAGTCGGCCGCCAGGCCGGTCAGCGTGAGGGTGAGCACGGTGGTCGTGAGGTCCGGCACCCCGAGGCCGCGCACGGTGCCGTTGCGGATGCCCATCGCCAGCGCGAGCAGCGCGATGACGACGTACTGCGCGGTCCCGGCCACGCCCCAGGCGAAGACGGCCGCGGCCGCCACGCCGTGCAGCGCCACCTCCAGGGCCAGCGCGGAGCGCAGCCGCCGCCCCCGGCCGGAGTCGGGCTGCGGACCGGCCAGCCGGCCGGCCAGTCCCGCGCCGAGCAGGAAGGCGGCGAGCGACGTCACCGAGCCGAGGACGGAGAACCCGGGGGCTCCGGCCAGGGCGAAGCCGATGACGACGACGTTGCCGGTCATGTTCGCCGTGAAGACGTGGCCGAGGCCGAGGTAGCTCACGGCGTCGATCAGCCCGCTGACGGCGGTGAGGGCGAACAGGGCCAGGGCCAGCGGATGGCGGTCGTGGACCTGCGGGCCGGGAAGCGGCTTCGGCCGGTCGACGGCGCCGGAGTCGGCTGCGGGCGTGCTCATGCGGGTTCCTCTCGGAAGTGACGGGTCGTCAGAAGAAACACGGGTCCAGCGGCGCCGCACCCTGCGCGGGCAGGGCGAGGCCGCGTGCTTCGCGCCAGCCGCGCTGCTCGTCGGAGGCCGCGGCGGCCTCCGCCACCAGCTCGGCCTGCCGGAGGCCCGGGCCGGGCGCGGGGGTGGCGTGGTAGCCGCCGAAGCGGGCGACCGGGCTCCAGGGCGGTGTGATCGCGGGCAGGTCGGGGGCGAGGCCCTGGTGCTCGTGGGTGCCGTGGACGATCCGTCCGCCGACCACGGTGAGGACGGCCTCGATGTGCGGGATGTCGGGCTCGGGCACGGCGAAGTAGTCGGCACTGAGCACGGCGACGTCCGCGTAACTGCCCACGGTCAGGCGGCCCTTGACGTCCTGTTCGCCGGTCAGCCGGGCGCCGCCCAGGGTGTACAGCTCCAGGGCCTGTTCGCGGCTGAGCCGGTTGTGCGCGGCGGCGAGGCGGCGTCCGGCGACGTTGCGGCCGGAGACCAGCCAGTGCAGGGCGACCCAGGGGTTGTAGGAGGAGACCCGGGTGGCGTCGGTGCCCGCCGCGACGGTGAGGCCGCGGTCCAGCATGGCCCGCAGCGGGGGCGCCTCGGCGGCGACCGGTGCGCCGTAGCGGGAGAGGAAGGCCTCGCCCTGGAAGGAGAGGCGGTTCTGCACGGAGACGGCACCGCCGAGCGCCGCGATCCGGTCGAGGCTGTCGGGGCTGACGGTCTCGGCGTGGTCGAAGAGCCAGCGGTTGCCCTGCGGGAAGAGGCCCTCGGCGGCGAGCCGCTCGAAGACAGCGAGGTCGCGGCGGATCGTCTCGTCGTAGCTGGCGTGCAGCCGGAAGCCCCAGCCGTGCTCCGTGAGCAGGCGGACAGCCTTCTCGAACTGCGCCTCGTACGGGCCGAGTTGCGGGCGGGGTTCGGTGAAGTTCTCGAAGTCGGCGGCGGCCCAGGTGAGGTTCTCGCCGGCGCCGTTGAGGCGCAGCCAGGCGTCGCCGTCGCCCGGGCGGACGGTGCTGACCCAGCAGGTGAGGTCGTCCAGTTCCTGTCCGGCGGTCTGCGGGAAGAGGTGGTAGGCGATCCGCAGCGTCAGTTCGCCGCGGGCGGCGAGTTCCATGACGGTGCCGTAGTTCTCGGGGAAGGACTGGAAGCCGCCGGCGGCGTCGATCGCCGAGGTGAGGCCGAAACGGTTCAGCTCGCGCAGGAAGTGCCGGGTGGAGGCGGCCCGGTCGGCCTCGTCCAGGGTCGGCGCCTTGGCGAGGGTGGAGTAGAGCAGCAGCGCGCCCGGCGCGGCGACCAGCAGACCGGTCGGGGTGCCGTCGTGGCCGCGGACGATCTGGCCGCCGACCGGGTCCGGGGTGGTGCGGGTGAAGCCTGCGGCGCGCAGTGCGGCCCGGTTGAGCAGCGCCGACTGGTAGAGGTGCAGGACGAAGACGGGGGTGTCGGGCGCCGCGGCGTTGAGCTCGTCCAGGGTGGGCAGCCGCCGCTCGGCGAACTGGTCGGCGGACCAGCCGCCGACCACCCGCACCCACTGGCCGGGCGGGGTGCGCTCCGCCTGGACCCGGAGCATGGCCAGGGCCTGACGCAGCGTCGGCACCCCGTCCCAGCGCAGCTCCAGCACGTAGTTGAGACCGCCGCGGATGACGTGCACGTGTGCGTCGTTGAGTCCGGGGACGGCCCGGCGACCGAGCGCGTCGACGACCCGGGTGTCGGGGCCGACCAGCGGGACGACGTCCGCGTCGTCACCGACCGCGGCGATCAGTCCGTCCCGGACGGCCAGCGCGCTCGCCCGGGGGCGACGCGGGTCGTTGGTGTGCACCTTGGCATTGCGGAGGACGAGGTCGGCGGGCCGGTCGGGCGCGCCGGGGCGGATGCCGGTGACGGGCATGCTGGACAACGGGGGTTTCCCTTCGGGCGGTGGCGGTCGATGGCTCGGCGTGCGGGAGGTCAGTGCGGACTGAGCGCGGCGGGCGGCCGCACGGGGTTTCAGGCGGCCGGCCGTGGCGCTGCCGCGAGGGTTAGCGCGGCGAGTTCGCCTTTCCGCTGACAGGCCGGCCCGGTGGGACCGCCCCGGCGAACCTAGGCGGGCGACTGTGTCCGGAGTGCCTTCGCAGTGCACTGCCGATGGCCTCGCAGTGCACGGTGCGGGGCGGCTGAGCTGCGGTTCGCCGGCGGTGCAGTGTCGGAACAGCCCCGGGCACGGAGCGAGCAGCCGGGGCGGGCAACGCGCACTAGCGTCGCCGGACGTGACGCCCCGTCGACCCGGCGGGAGCGTCCTGACGATCCGTCAACTCCCTCACGTGCCAAGGAGAAGAACCATGGCTGACATCGCCGCCGTCCAGGCCGGCCCGAGCCCCGATCTGCTCACCCCGGACAACGCGATGATGCTGTTCGTGGACCACCAGCCGCAGATGTTCTTCGGCACCGGCAGCGGCGACCGCACCTCCATCATCAACTCGACCGTCGGCCTGGCGAAGGCTGCGAAGGTCTTCGACGTACCGGTGGTGCTCTCCACCGTGGCGGCGGAGTCCTTCTCCGGTCCGATCCTCCCGCAACTGCGGGAGGTCTTCCCCGACCAGGAGGTCATCGACCGGACCAGCATGAACGCCTGGGAGAATGCGGCCCTGGTCGAGGCGGTCAAGGCGACCGGCCGCAGCAAGATCATCCTGTCGGGCCTGTGGACCGAGGTCTGCCTGGTCCTGCCTGCGCTGTCGGCGCTGGAGCAGGGCTACGAGGTGTACGTGGTCGCGGACGCCTCCGGCGGCGTGAGCCCGCAGGCGCACGAGCACGCCCTCCAGCGGATGACCGCCGCCGGGGCCGTGCCGGTCACCTGGGTGCAGGTGCTGCTGGAGCTCCAGCGCGACTGGGCCCGGGCCGAGACCTACGTGGCCGTGACGGACCTGGTGAAGGAGCACGGCGGCGCCTACGGCATGGGCATCGTCTACGCCCAGTCGATGATCAACCCGCACGCCGCCGGCTGACGGCCGGCACCGAACCACCGGAGTCCGACATGAACACGGGCCTTCTCCTGCTGCGACTGGTCGCCGGCCTGCTCGTCGCGGGTCACGGCGTCCAGAAGATCAGCTTCCACCTCGGCGGCAGCGGACTGGCCGGCGGCACCGCGGAGTTCCGCGGCGACGGCTTCCGCGGCGGGCGGCTCACCGCGCTCGCCGCGGGCGGCACTCAGCTCGGCGCCGGGCTGCTGCTCGCGCTCGGCCTGCTCACCCCGCTGGCCGCCGCGGGAGTGATGGGCGTGATGACCGTCGCCCTCACCGTCAAGTGGCCGCACGGGCTGTGGGTGCAGCACGACGGGTTCGAGTACCCGCTCGTCCTGATCGTCATCGGCGCGGTGCTGGCCGCCACCGGCCCCGGCCAGTGGTCGCTCGACGGCGCCCTCGGCCTGGCCCACTGGCCGCTGTGGTGGCTGCCGCTGGCCGTTGCCCTCGGCGTCGGCGGCGGTCTGGCCACCAGGCTCGCCCTGCACCGGAACTGACCGTTTGTGGCGTGGGCCCCGAGGCTGCTTGCGCCTCGGGGCCAACTTAGGTCGGCTCAGAGGCCGAACCTGGCGCGGTGGGAGGCGGGAACCAGGTCGGCGTACTCCGGGTGCTTGGTGATCCACCCCCGGATGAAGGGGCAGTAGGGCAGCACGGCGAGCTTCTGCTCGCGGGCCGCGTCCAGCGCTGCGCGCGCCAGCTTGCCGGCCAGGCCCTGGCCTTCGAAGCGCGAGTCGACCTCGGTGTGAATGAACGCGATCTCGTCGCCCGAGCGGTGGTACTCCGCGAAGCCGGCGCGCTCGCCGTCCACGTGGATCTCGAACCGCGACTTCTCGGCGTTGTCGACGACGATCTGCTCCATGACTCCTCCTTCTCGCGGCGGCCCGGGCGGGCCGACGCTCACACTGTAGTTGAATCCTCAACATCTGTCTCCCCGGAGCGAGTCAGTGACCGCTCGGTGATCCGGTGACCAGGCTCAGTGGTCGTCGGTGAGGTGGCTCAGTTCGGCTTCCCAGTCGATGAGTTCGGCTTCGGTGCCGCGTGGGACCAGGGCGTAGCTCTCGTTGCGGAGCCAGCTGCGCAGTGGCCTGGCGGGGAGGCCGAGCAGGGCTGTGCCGTCGGGGCCGATGAGCATGATCCGCAGTTGTCCGCGGCCGCGGCAGACGCACGGTGGCCAGATCCGTACGTCGCCGAGGCCGGCGGGCTTGTGCAGGCCCTCCCAGAGCAGGTCGCGGGAGAAGCTCCACGCCTCGCTGCGAGCCGCGGAGTCGGGGAACTCCAGGACCACGGCGAAGGGTGCGTCGCGGGAGTACCGGAAGCACACCGACAGGTCGAGGAACTGGCCTTCCCCGAGGAGAAGTCGGGCCTCCAGCGGGAGCGCCGTGGGAGCGGGACCCTGGTCGTGCAGCGGGTGGCGTCCGGGCACGGTACCTCCTGGGTGGTGAGGGTGGTGCGGCCGGTCAGCCGGTGGCCTGCGCGGCTTCGGTGATCGTGCGGGCGACCGTGTCGGGGGCGGTCAGCAGGGAGAGGTGTCCGGCGGGGACCTGCACGATGTGCGAGCCCGCCCGGCGTGCCATGGCCAGCTGTTCGGTCGGCGGGATCACCTGGTCCTCGGTCCCGACGACCGCCCAGGACGGGAGGGTCTTCCAGGCCGGCGGCCCGGAGGGCTCCGAGCCCGCGCTGACGGCGAACGGCCGCTGCCCCGCGGCCAGCAGCCGGGCCTGCGCCGCCGGGACACCGTTCGCGAAACACTGGCCGAAGCCCCGATAGGCGCCGTTGGGGGCGTACTTGAGGTACGCGTCGACATCGCCGGCCGGTCCGCCGGGGTACGGCACCAGGTCGAGGAAGGTCGTCGGATCGGCCGTGACGCAGGAGCCGGGCTGCGCCGCGTTGAGCGCGAACACGGTGTCGCCCTGGTCCGGGACGTACGCGTCGACGTAGACGAGGGCCCGTACGTTGGTGGTCTGGGTGGCGGTGTTGGTGATGACCATGCCGCCGTACGAGTGGCCGACCAGGACCACCGGGCCGGGGACGGTCGCGACGAAGTCGGCGACGGTCTCGGCGTCGGTCCGGACGCCGCGCAGCGGGTTCGGCGGCGCGACGACCGGGTAGCCGGCCTTCACCAACCGGCTGATCACGGGGTTCCAGCTGGACGCGTCGGCCCAGGCCCCGTGGACCAGCACGATGGTGGGCTTGTCGTGCTCCGGCTGCCGGTCGACGGCCATGACCGCGGGCTGATCGGCGGCCACGACGGCCTGTGCCGGGGCCAGCGTGGCGGCGGCGGCACCGAGCAGCGACGCCAGTGCGAGGACGCGGCCCGCACGGCGACGGGTCGGGATGGTGGGCAACGGGGTCTCCTTCGAACGGAGTTGACGGGAGGTCAGGGCGGGCGGGGCCCGTCGGTGGGCGGGCCCCGCCCACCGGTCACGCCCCGGGTCGGGGGGTGACCACGAGGTGTTCGGCGAGGAACCAGACCTGGGCCTCACCGGTGCGGATGACCTGGGAGACCAGGAGGTCCTGGGTGCCGTCGTCGCCGAGCTGCGCGGTGCGGCCGGCCGCGTCGCGGGCCTCGGCCAGGATCGTCTCGTGGGCGTCGAGGAGCCGCGAGAGCATCGCGGGCACGTCCTCGACCCCGTCCGGCGGACGCGGCACGCCGGTGATCTCGGCGGCGTGGCGGGGATCGCCCACGGCGACGCCGCCCAGGCTCTGCACCCGCTCGGCGAGCACGTCGACCAGGTTCAGCTGCTCCTGGGCGTGCTTGTCGAACAGCAGGTGCAGCTGGTACGAGGTCGGGCCGTGCGCGCCCCAGTGGTGCTTCTTGTACAGGGCGTACAGGAACTGGGTGTCCGCGAGGATGCGGTTGAGCCGCTGGCAGGAGTACTGCCGGGCGTCGTGGGCCAGCGCGATCGGCAACTGCGTGACGGTGCCGAACGCGTGGACCTCGGGGCCGTGCTGGTGGAGTCGGGGCTGGCTGGTCATGGGTTCTCCCGGTCAGGCGGTGACGGAGCGGACGGCGGTGCGGATCAGGTCGGCGACCTGCTCGGGCCGGGAGAGCATCACCAGGTGCGAGGAGTCGGCCTCGACGGTGGTCATCCCGGCCCGCCGGTAGCCGAACCGTTCGACCTCGGGGTTGATGGTCCGGTCGGCGGTGCAGACCAGCCCCCAGGACGGCTTGGTCCGCCACGCGGCGACCGGCGCGGCCTCGGCGAAGGCCGCGGCGGCGAGCGGGCGCTGCGAGACCGCGAGGACCCGGGCCAGCGCCGGGTCCACGTCGGCGGCGAAGATCGCCGGGAAGCGGTCGGTCTCGACCGAGACGTCGGTGCCCTCGCCGCCGCCCTCCAGCGGGAACGGCCGGTACACCAGCGCGTCCGCGAGCTCCGAGGCGGGGAAGCGGCCCTGCAGCGCGCCCAGGCTCTCCCCTTCCTCCAGCGCGTAACCCGCCAGGTACACCAGCGCCTTGACGTTCTCCTCGGCGCCGGCGACGGTGATCACGGCGCCGCCGTAGGAGTGGCCGACCAGCACGACCGGGCCGGGGATCTGCCGGACCACCGAGGCGAGGTACGCGGCGTCGCCGGTCAGACTGCGGTTGGGCACGGCCGGTGCCACCACCTGCAGGCCGTCGGCCAGCAGCGCGGGGATGACCCGCGCGAAGCTGGAGGCGTCGGCGAACGCGCCGTGCACCAGCACCACGGTGGGAGTGTCGTTCGTCATTCCGACTCCTTCAGGGTGCCGGGGGTGTCCTGGTGGAGCGCCTCGCGGAGCGTCTGGACCGCGAGCGTGATGGCGCCCTGCGCGGACCTCGACGGCCGCAGCGCGTTGAGCATCACGAAGTCGTGGATGGTGCCGAGGAACCGGACGGCGGTGACCGGCACGCCGGCCTGCCGCAGCTTCACCGCGTACGCCTCGCCCTCGTCGCGCAGCACGTCGGCCTCGCCGGTGATGACCAGCGCCGGCGGCAGTCCGGTGAGCTGCTCGACGGTCGCGCGCAGCGGGGAGGCGGTGATCTCGGCGCGCTGGGCGGGGTCGGTGGTGTACTGGTCCCAGAACCACTGCATGCCGTCGCGGCGCAGGAAGTAGCCGGTCGCGAACCGGTGGTAGGAGTCGGTGTCGAAGGCGGCGTCGGTGACCGGGTAGAACAGCACCTGCAGCACCAGCGGGACGCCGCCGCGCTCCTTGGCCATCAGGGTGAGCGCCGCGCTCATGTTGCCGCCCACGGAGTCACCGGCCACGGCGAAGCGGGTGGCGTCCAGCCCCTTGGTGGCCCCGTCGGTCACCACCCAGCGGGCCACCGCGAAGTTCTGCTCGATCGCGACCGGGTAGCGGGCCTCGGGTGACAGGTCGTACTCCGGGAAGACGACCGCGGCGTGCGCGCCGACGGCCAGCTCGCGCACCAGGCGGTCGTGGGTGTGGGCGTTGCCGAACACCCAGCCCGCGCCGTGGATGTAGAGGACGACGGGGAGCGGACCGGTGGCACCGGCCGGGCGCACGATCCGGGCGCGGACCGAGCCGGTCGGGCCGCCCGCCACCTCGACCCACTCCTCGTCGGTCTCCGGCGCGGCGACCTCGCCGGACTGCACCTGGTCGACCGCCTCGCGGCCCTTGGCCGGGGCCAGTTCGAAGAGGTACGGCGGGTTCGCGGTGGCCTCGGCGAAGGCCTGGGCTTCGGGCTCCAGGGTCGGGCCGGCGCCGACGCCCTGCTGCTCGGACATGGTGATCACCTTCGGATCTCGTCGTTCTGACTGGTGCTCACCAGGCTAGGAACGTGCAGGTGGGGGACTGTCCCGACGGCGCACACCTTCCAGCCGCTCCGCGCACTCGATCGTTTCGTCCATCTCCTCCGGGACGGTAAGAATGGTCCGGAAGACCACGGCGGAACGGGCTGGAGTGCGATGAGTGACGAGGGCGGGACGCGGTTCGGCCGGCTGCTGCGGGAGCTCCGGCAGGCCCGCGGTCTGACGATCGAGGAGCTGGCGGAGGCCTCCGGCGTCTCGGGGCGCGCGATCGGCGACATGGAACGCGGCCGGAGCCTGCGTCCGCAGCGCGGCACCGTCACCGCGATCGCCCAGGGCCTCGCGCTGGACGAGGCCGCGCACGCCGAACTCCTGGCCGTCGCCCGCACCGGCCGCACCGGCCACCGGCCCGCGGCCGCCGTCACCGCCCCGCCCTGCGCGCTGCCCCGCGGCGTCCGCGACTTCGTCGGTCGGCGGGCGGAGCTCACCGCGCTGCGCGAACTCGCCCACCGGAGCGCGGCGGACGAGGGGAGCGCGGCACCGCCGGTGGCGGTGGTGTTCGGCGCGCCGGGCAGCGGCAAGACCTCGCTGGCCGTCCGGCTGGCCGAACAGCTCGCGCCGGAACTCGCCGACGGGGCCTTCCTGCTGGACCTGCAGGGGCTGGACGCGCAGCCGCTGTCGCCGCAGGAGGCGGTGCTGCGCCTGCTGGCGGCCTGGGGCGCGGGTGACCAGGACCTGGTCCAGCTGAGCCCCGAGGAACGCCTCGCGCGCTACCAGGCAGCCGCGGGCAAGGTCCACGGGGTCCTGGTCCTGGACAACGCCGGCCACGAGTCCCAGGTCCGCCCCCTGCTGCCGCGCGAAGGGCGGCTGCTGGTGGTGGTGACCAGCCGTCACACCATGGCCGGCCTGGAGGGGGTGCGGCGGGTGGAACTGCCCGCACTCGATCCGCAGGAGTCCGGCTCCCTGCTGCGTGCGGTGGTCGGCGCCGCCCGGGTGGACGCGGAACCCGACGCGGCCCGGACGATCGCCGAGCTGTGCGGCCAACTGCCGCTCGCCGTGCGCGTCGCCGCCAACTGGGCCGCCACCCGCACGAACTGGAGCCTGCAGCGGCTGGCCACCCGGCTCACCGACGAGGACCGCCGGCTGGACTCGCTCAGCGCGGGCGACCTGCGCGTCAACTCCGCCTTCTCGCTGTCCTACTCACGCCTCGCTCCGGCGGCCGCCCGGATGTTCCGGCTGCTGTCGCTGATCCCCGGGCCGGACTTCAGCATCCCGTTGGCAGCCGTCCTCGCACAGGTCTCCCCGTTCGACGCCGAGGACCTGCTGGAGGAACTGCTCGAGGCGGGCCTGCTGATGACCCATCGGGAAGACCGGTACCGCCTGCACGACCTGCTGCGCCTGTACGCCAGGGCGCAGCTGCGCCAGGAGGACGGCGAGGCGCGGTCGGCCGCCTCCGGCAGCCGGCTGCGCAGCTGGCTGCTCGACACCGCCGCCACCGCCGGACGGTGGCACGAACCGGGCCACGGCGCGCCGGCCCCGGACCGCGGGCAACCGGCCGCCCTGGCGAGCCCCGAGCAGGCCATGGGCTGGCTCAAGGCGGAGCGCGCCAACTGGCTGGCCGCCTTCCGGGAGGCCGCCGAACTCGGCGAGCACGCCGCGGTCGACGAGATCGGTGCGGCCATGTGCCTGGTCTCCGACAACTGGGTGTCCGCGGACCACTGGATCGAGGTCTTCGACGCCGCGGCCCGGGCGGCCGCCGCCCTGGGCGAACCCGCGCACCAGGCCGGCCACCTGAACGACCTCGCCTGGGCGTACTGGGTGTGCGAGGGCCGGTACGAGGACGCGGTCGCCGCCGCGACGCAGGCGCTCGACCTGGCCCGGGCCTGCGGCGACCTGACCCAGCAAGCCCGGGCGCACAACCGGTTCTGCGTGCTGGACGCCGCCGTCGGCGCGACCTCCTCCGCTGCCGACCACTGCCGGCTGGCCATGGACCTCTTCATGGCGGTGGACGACGTCAACGGCTACCTCCCGGCCTGCAACCTGAGCCTGCGGCTGCTGGAGATGGCCGGCCGCTTCGAGGAGGCGATCGAGACCCACCGGGAGGTCCTGACGGTCCTCGCCGATCCGCACTACGCCGACCGCATACCCGAGAGCGTGCGGGGTCTCACCCGGCTGATCGCCACCTACTACGTGTCCCTCGTGCACCTGAACCGCGGCCACTGGGCCGAGGCGGTCGACACCCTGCGCCCGACCCGCGGGCAGCTCGAGCTGCGCGGCTACCACCGGGTGGCGGCCAAGGCCCACCTCCACCTGGCCCACGCCCTCGTCCACCTCGGGGAGCACGACGAGGCCGGGGCCGAGTACCGCACCGTCCTCACCTTCGAGGACCGCGTCCCCGCCGACCTGGTCGAGCTGGCCCGGACCGCGCTCGCAGCCCTCGCCGTAGGGACACCCGCCCCGCCCACCCACTTCGACTGAGGCTCCGGCGATCCGACAGACCGTCGGTCATACCCCGCCCGCGATCTGACAGACCATCGGTCGTGCGCAGCCGTGATCCGACAGGCCGTCGGTCAGGCGGCGACGCCGTACCTGACGCCCTCGCGCCACTCGCTCGGGGAGACGCCGTAGGCGGACCGGAAGGCCCGGCTGAAGTGACTGGCGCTCACGAACCCCCACCGGCCCGCGACCGCCGCCACCGTCAGCTGACCCGCCGTCGGGCGGGCCAGGTCCCGCCGGGCCATGTCCAGCCGCTGCCGCTGGATCCAGCGGGCCACCGTCAGGCTCTCGAAGTGGAAGAGCTTGTGCAGGTACCGCACCGACAGGTGGTTGGCCGCGGCGATCCGCTCCGGCGACAGGTCGGGGTCACCGAGGTGGCGCAGGATGTGGTCCTTCACCCGCGCCAGCGCGACACCGGCCGCCTCCGGCGCGTCCGGCACCGACCGGCCGCGGCGCTCGTCGGCGAGCACCGCGAGCAGGTCCAGGGCCGTGGTGGCGAGTCGGCCCGCGACGGCCGGTTCGAGCGAGTCGGCCGAGCGAGCCAGGTTCTGCAGGTAGGCGGACACCAACGCCGCGGTGCCGCTGCCGGTGTCGAAGGCCGTCGCCGTGAGCACCCGCAGGTCCTCGTCGGACACGCCCACGGCGGCGCGCGGCCAGTGGAAGGCCGTGAAGTCGAACGGCTCCGACAACTCCTTGGTGAACGGCCGCCCCGCGTCGGAGATCGCGAAACCGCCCGGCCGGAGCAGCACCTGGTGGCCGTCCTGCGCGAGCCGGGCGGTCCCGCGGTGCTGGAGCGCCAGCGTGAGGTGGTCCTCGCCGCCGCCGGCGATCAGGCCGGCGCTGCGCACCACCTGCTGCGGACCGGCCTGCACCCGGGAGACCTGCAGGGCGCCCACGCGCCGGCTGGTGATGGTCGCGGCGGCGGGCGCGCTCTCCAGCAGCGACACGTCCAGCGGGATGAAGGTGTGGGAGACCGCCTCGTGCCAGTACTCGGCTCGTTCGGCGGTCGGAACCGGGGCGGTGTCGAGAACGACGGGCATCGGCACTCCTCGGGCGGGTTCTCGGACGGACCGGACCATCCCATCGCCGTGCACCGCCCCGGACCAGGAAGAACCGCAGGAGGAAATCGCCCCGGCCGCAGCGCCCGGACCGTCAGCCGGCCTCCGCGGCCCTGAGCTCGCGCCACTCGCGCGGCGAGACGCCGTACGCGGCCCGGAAGACCCGGCTGAAATGGGTCGGGTTGACGAAGCCCCACCGCTGGGCGATCGCCGACACGGTCGGGGCGGTCCGGCTGCGGCGTCCCAACTCCCGGGCGCAGGCGTCCAGTCGACGCCGCTGGACGAGCCGGCTCACCGTCACCCCTTCGTCCTCGAAGAGCCGGTGCAGGTACCGCACGGAGACGTGGTGGGCCCGGGCGATCGACTCGGGCGACAGCTCCGGGTCGCACAGGTGGTGGTCGATGTGCTCCCGCACCCGGCGGACCAGGTGGCCGTTCCGGGCGCCGGGCTGCTCGGCCGCCCGCACGGCGGCCAGTTGGGCCACGAGCGTGCTCACCACGTCGGCGACGCTTCCGGCCAGCCGGTCACCGACCGGGGCCGGGTAGGCGTGCGCGGACGTGGCGAGGGTGCCGAGGAACGGCAGCAGCACCGGCCCGCACCCCTCCGCCGGGCCGACGGCCGTACCCGCCACCTGCCGCAGCTCGCGCTCGGGCACGCCCAGCAGCCGGCGCGGCAGGTGGAACAGGTGGGTACGGAAACGCTCCGGGTAGTCGACCGCGTACGGCCGCGCCGTGTCGTACAGGACCAGCCCGCCCTCCGGCACCTCCGCCCGGCGCCCGTCCTGCTCCAGCACGGCCCGGCCCGCGACCTGGACCCCGACCCCCACCTGCGGCTCGGCCCGCGGGGAACCGGCGATCAACGCCGCCGTACGGGAGACCCGCACCGAGTCCGCCTCCAGCGTCGAGATCCGGACGTACCCGAGCCGGTGCGCCGTCAGCCGCCCGTCGAACGGCCGCCCGGCGCGCGGGACGACCTCCACCGGCACCAGCGTCCGCGACACCGCGCCGCCCCAGAACTCCGCCTTCTCCGCGTCCGGAACCGACCCCGTCGTCACCTGCACATCCATCGGGCCGCCCTTCCGTTGCACTCCCAGGACGCCAGCCTGATCCGGGGGCCGGCGGGCGGCTTAGGTCATCTGACTGCCCGGCTGCCGCGGTGCACCCCGGGACCGGCCGGGTGCACGGAGAGCACGGTCAGTCGTCGCCGAGGGCGAGCGCGAGGGCGGCCCGCGAGGTGATGCCGAGCTTGGGGAAGACCTTGTACAGGTGCGCGCCGACCGTCCGGGGCGACAGCCGGAGCAGCAGGCCGATCTCCTTGTTGCTCAGGCCGGTGGCGGCCAGCCGGGCGATCCGCAGCTCCTGCGCGGTCAACCCCGCCGTCTCCGGTGCCACCGCGCCCGGCGACGGCGCCAGTTGCTCGCCGGCGGCCCGCAACTCCTCCTCGCACCGCTGCACCCAGGGACCGGCCTCCAGCCGGAGGAACACGTGGCGCGCCGCCCGCAGCGCCTCCCGGGCCCCGGGCCGGTTGCGGCGGCGCAGCCACGAGCCGTGGGCGAGCCGCAGCCGGGCCAGCTCGAAGACCCAACTCTCCGCGCCCGGCACGGCGTACGCGGCCCGGTAGGCGGCCTCGGCGTCCTCGTCGTCGGCGGCCAGGGCGGTGGCGGCCGCCAGCAGGAAGGCGTGCCGGCCGGAGATCTCCGCGGAGCCCGCGGCCCGCCCCGCCGCGGCCTGCGCCCGGGCCTCCGCGCGCCGTCCCGTGTACACGGCGGCCGTCACCAGGTCGAGGACCAGCGCGTGGCGCCAGGGCGGGCCGTCCAGCGGACGGCCGGGCGGGGTGAGCTCCCCGAAGTGCGCGTACGCCTCCTCGTACCGCCCGTGGGCGAGCGCGGCCAGACCGCGTAGGTGGGCCAGCCGGTCGAGCACGAACCGCATCCGGGCGCGGGTCGCGGCCGGCCTGATGATCCGTTCGACCTCGTGCAGCCCGGCCTCGTCGCCCCGCGCGGCCAGGAAGTGCGCGTAGTACTGACGGAACATCAAGGCGTTGCAGTGGTAGCCGAGTTCGTCCGCGCTCTCGGCCTCGCGGCGGCACACCTCGGCCTGGTCCCAGCGCCCGAGCAGGTAGTCCTGGTGGCACCTGGCCTTGGCCACCGAGCCCTGGGTGGCGTAGCCGTGCAGCCCGGTGGAGCGCCGCCACAGGTCGCTCTCCGGGCTGTCGAGCGCCGAGGCGGTCCACAGCAGGAGCCAGGCCGCGCCCGCCTCCTGCTCCTGCGTCATGCCCACGGTCACCGCCCGCAGCGCCTCGAAGACCCCCGGGCCCGGGTCGGTCCAGGCCCGCAGGCAGAGCCGGCCCGCCTCGGAGACGTTCTCCCGGTGCCGCTCCAGCGCCCGCCACGCCCAGGGGTCGTCGGTGTACGTGGCGGCCAGCAGCAGCTTGAAGTAGGCCTGTTCGACCAGCCCGAAGGTGTCGGCGCCGGGCGCCGTCAGCGCGTCGAGGACCCCGGGCAGCAGAGCGGTGGACGACGCGAAGTCGATGTGGTGGCTCTGGTCGGCGTAGACCACCGCGTACGCGAACAGCGGCGCGACGTCCTCCGGCACCGGGCCGGCCTTCAACTCCTCGACCAGGGCGGCGCTGTGCCGCAGCTGACCGCCCCGGGCCGCCATCACCGCGGCCCAGGCGAGCCGGCGAGCGCGGTCGGCCGGATCGGGGCTGAGCGCGGCGGCGCGTTCGAGCAGGAGCGCCCCCTCCGCGTCACCGCCGCGGCGGGCCAGCCCGCGGCCGACCTCCTGGAGCCGCTGCGCGAGGCCCTCCTCCGGCACCTGCGCGGCCGAGGCCTCGTGGACCAGCCGCCGGGGGTCCTCCGGCGCGAGGGAGTCGGCCAGCGCCCGGTGGGCCTCCCGCCGTTGGGCGTCCGAGGCCGCCGCGATCACGGCGGTGCGGACCAGCGGGTGCCGGAACACCAGCCGCCCACCGGCGTCGAGCCGGGCCAGGCCATCCGCCTCGATCCGCTCCAGGGCGTCCCGAAGACCCTCGCCCTCACCCACCCTCGGCAGCACCCGGCTGCTGAAGTCCGCACCGGTCGCCAGCGCGCCCATCAGCAGGAGCCGCGCGGCTTCCGGCGTCGCCGCGCCCAGCCGCTCGGCGAACAGCCGCTCCAGATCACGCCCCAGCGGGAGGCGGTCCGGCAGCGGGACGAGACCCCGCCGCTGGGCCTGGGCCAGTTGCCGGGGCAATTCCACCAGCGCCAGCGGGTTCCCGGCCGCCTCTGCCAGGACCCGGTCCGTGGTCGCCGCCGCCAGCTCGGGGTAACAGACCCTCAGCAGCAGGGTCGCATCCGCCGGGGACAGGGCCGCCACCTCGACCGGTTCGGCCGACCACGTCTGCGCCGCCGGGCCGCCGGGGCGGCTGGCCCCGACGATCACCAGGGGCAGCTCGGCGCAGCGCCGACCCAGGAAGGCGAAGACCGCTGCGCTCGACGAGTCGACCCAGTGCAGGTCGTCGAGGGCCAGCAACACCGGGGCGGCCTGCGCCGCCCCGTCCAGCAGCGCCAGCGTGGCGGCCCCCACGGCGAAGCCGCTCGGCGTCCCGGCCCGCGCGCCGAGCGCGCTCTCCAGGGCGCCGCGCTGGTGGTCGGACAGGGCGAGGGCTGCGCGCTGGGGGTCGGACAGGGCGAGGGCTGCGTGCTGGGGGTCGGACGGGGTGCCGGAGCGCTGGAGCAGAGACCAGAGCGCTTGGTGCAGCGCCCCGAACGCGAAGTCGGTCTCCGCGTCGTTGCCGACCGCCCGCAGCACGGTGAATCCCCGCTCGCGGGCCGCGCGCTCCACCCAGGCCAGCAGCGTGCTCTTGCCGACGCCGGCGTCACCCCGCAACAGCACCGCGGAGCCACCCCCGGCACCCTCGGCCCGGGCCAGCGCCGCGGTCAGCAGCTCCGTCTCGCGCAACCGCCCGACCAGGTCCTGACCCTGCCCGTCCTCCGCCACTCTCGTTCTCCCCGGGGTAGGCCGGCTTGCTCACTTCCCCGGCCGACCAAGGCTATCGTCCGTCCGTGCCTCCCGGGAGACCGATGGGTACCGGTATCGCCCGATCCGTCCACCGCTGGAACAGGTGTGGGCGAACGCCGTTCGGGGCTACCGGAGTTGCGTCGCGGTGCGGACGAGTCCGGCGACGGCTCGGGAGCGGCTGTGCGGTGGCCAGGCGATCACGGTGGTGACCGACGGGGCGTCCAGGACGGGGACGGCGGCGAGGTCGGCGTGGAGTTGGGTCCGGCAGGACTCCGGTGAGACCGCGCAGGCCCGGCCGAGTGCGACGAGTTGCAACAGCTGGGCGTGGTCGCGGACCTGGGGGCCGGGGCCGGGCGGGTAGCTGCCGTCGGGGTCGGGCCAGCGCGGCAGGGGCAGGCCCGGCAGGTCGGTGATGTCGGCCAGGTGCACGTGAGCCCGGGCGGTGAGCGGATGCCCGGCCGGCAGGACCACGACCTGGCCCTCGGTGCTGAGTTCCTCGGTGTGCAGCCCGGCCGTCGAGTCGAACGGACGGTGCAGCAGCGCCACGTCGGCGCGGCCCTCGCGCAGGAGCCGTCCCTGCTCGGCCGGGCCGCACAGGATGACGTCGACGGGGACCGCGCCGGGTTCGGCGGCGTACGCGGCCAGCAGTCTCGCCAGCAGCTCGCTGGACGCGCTGGCCTTCGTGACCAGGACCAGGCCGGGCCGGCCGGTCGCCGAGAGGGCGGCACGGCGGGTACGGCGCTCGGCCGCATCGACCGCGTCGAGGGCCGCCCGGCCCTCGGCCAGCAGCACCGAGCCCGCCTCGGTCAACGCGACACTGCGCCTGCTGCGGTCCAACAGGACGGCCCCGAGCCGACGTTCGAGCTGCTGGATGGCCCGCGACAGCGGCGGCTGCGCGATCCCGAGCCGCTGCGCGGCCCGTCCGAAGTGCAACTCCTCAGCGACAGCGACGAAGTAGCGCAGTTCCCGGGTCTCCATCCGGCCACGCTACCCCCGATCAATACCCTGACGGTATCTCAGCCCACCCGATCGGTCTTGGACCCCCGCCGGGCCGCGAGGGCAGCATGGTCCCCATGAGCGAACGAACGATTGCGCTGGTCACCGGCGCGAACAAGGGCATCGGCTACGAGATCGCCGCGGGCCTCGGTGCCCTCGGCTGGAGCGTCGGCGTCGGCGCCCGCGACGACCTGCGCCGCAAGACCGCGGTGGAGAAGCTCCGCGCGGCCGGCATCGACGCGTTCGGCGTACCCCTGGACGTCACCGACGACGCCAGCGTGACCGCCGCCGCCCGACTGATCGAGGAACAGGCCGGGCGCCTCGACGTCCTCGTCAACAACGCCGCCATCACCGGCGGCATGCCCCAGGAACCCACCCGGGTCGATGCCGCCACCATCCGGACGGTCGTCGAGACCAACGTGATCGGCGTCATCCGCGTCACCAACGCGATGCTGCCGTTGCTGCGACGCTCCGCCTCCCCGCGGATCGTGAACATGTCCAGCAGCGTCGGCTCCCTCACCCGGCAGGCAGCGGGCGCCGGTGAGCAGACGGTCGGTCCGGTCGCCGCGGCGTACTCGCCGTCCAAGACGTTCCTGAACGCCGTCACCCTCCAGTACGTCCGGGAGTTGAGCGGCACGAACATCCTGATCAACGCCGCCTGCCCCGGCTACGTCGCGACCGACCTCAACGGCTTCCGCGGCATCCGCACCCCCGAACAGGGCGCCGCCATCGCCATCACCCTCGCGACCCTGCCCGACGACGGCCCGACCGGCCAGTTCTTCGAGGACGCAGGCCCCGTGCCCTGGTGACGCCCACGGCGGGCGATCGCCCACGGGGGCCCGGTGGGCTACGGCTGGCAGGATGACGGGCCTTTGCCATCCCGTGAGCGGCCTACCGCCGGACCGGGCCCCGCCTCGCCGTCCGTCACCCGCGGAGCGATCGACCTGCTGGGACCGGGGCTGTCGAGAGGGAACAGGTGCCGGAGGACCGTTCCGGCCTGCGGCTGGTTGGCTTGCCGGTCGGGGGTGCCGTTTCGCTGCTGGGTCAGGGGCGGGTGGTGGGGTGGTGCCAGCCGTTTTCGAGGAGGTCGAAGGCGGTGTCCACGGCCTGGTCGGGATCGGCGGCGCGCTGGGCGAGGGCGGAGGTCTCCAGCGCGAAGTGGGCGAGGGCGGCGCTGCGCGGGTCGCCGGGCGGGGCGCCGGTGTCGGTGGCGATCGCGTGGGCGAGGGCGTCCTCGTGGCGCATCCACATGCGGTGGGCGTAGGCGCTGAGCGCGGGGGTCTCGCGGACCAGGTCGAGGAACCGGGTGAACCGGGCGTCGGAGCCCGCGGCGTGGATGCGGACGCGTTTGACGTGTTCGCGCAGGGCCTGGGGGATGGTGGTGCCGGGCGCGCGGTCCCGGACGGCGGCGATGAGCGCGGCCTCCTGGTCGGCCTCCTCGTCGAAGACCAGGGCCTCCTTGCTCGGGAAGTGCTTGAGGAGCGTGGTGGTGGACACGTCGGCGGCCTCGGCGACGGCGTGGAGGGTCACCGCGTCGTAGCCGTGCGCGAGGAAGAGGTCGAGGGCGGCGTCGGCGAGTGCCTGCCGGGTGGCGGCCTTCTTCCGCTCGCGGCGGCCCGGGGGAGTCGTCATGCCGCCATCATACAGAAAGCTGTTCCACTCAAAAAGTTGCATCGTTGCACTTTCTTGATGGGTGTGCTTTCGTGGCAGCGGAGGGACGCCGGGTCGTCCCGGCCGCCCTTCGCTGCCGCCCGCGGCGCGGGCCCGAAGCATCGCGAACCGAGGAGCCTCACCATGAACCCCGCCACCGCCCGTATCGCGGTCATCGGCGCCGGACCGGCCGGCCTGGCGACGGCCCGGATCCTGCAGCGGCACGGCATCGGCGTCACCGTCTACGACCTCGACGCCTCGCCCACGGCCCGCAGCCAGGGCGGCACCCTCGACATGCACCCCGACAGCGGCCAGCACGCCCTGCGCGCCGCCGGCCTGTGGGACGCCTTCACCGCCCTCGCCCGCCCCGAAGGCGAGCAGATGCGCCTGGTGAACCGGGACGGCGCCGTCGTCCTGGACACCGCACCGCCCGGCGGCGGACCCGGGAACCCCGAGATCGACCGCGGCCAGCTCCGCGACCTCCTGCTCGACTCCCTCGCCCCGGGCACGGTGCAGTGGGGCCGCAAGCTGGAGCGCGCCGAGCCCCTCGGCGAGGGTCGCCACCGCCTCCACTTCGCGGGCGGCGACACCGTCGAGTCCGACCTGCTGGTGGGCGGCGACGGCGCCTGGTCTCGGGTGCGGCGCCTGCTCAGCGACGCCGAACCCGTCTACACCGGGGTCACCTTCGTCGAGACCGGCCTCAACGACGCCGACACCCGCCACCCCGACCTGGCCGCCCTGACCGGCGACGGCACCATGATGGCCCTCGACGACAACCTCGGCTTCGTCGCCCAGCGCAACAGCGGCGGCCACATCCGCACCTACGTCGGCATGCGCACCCCCGAGGACTGGCACCGCCGGGCCGGCATCGACCTCGCCGACCCCGCCGCCGTCCGGGCCGCACTCCTCCACCGCTTCGCAGGATGGGCGCCGTCGCTGCTCGGCTACATCACCGACACCGACACCGGGTACGTCAACCGCCCCCTGTACGCGTTGCCCGTTCCCCACGCCTGGACCCACACCCGAGGCGTCACCCTCCTCGGCGACGCCGCCCACCTGATGTCGCCGTTCTCCGGCATGGGCGCCAACCTCGCCATGCGCGACGGCGCCGACCTCGCCCGGGCCCTGATCGACCACGACGACCTCGACGCCGCCGTCACCGCCTACGAGAACATCCTCCTGCCACGCTCCGTCGCAGCCGCCGAGGGCGCCGCCGAAGGCATCGACGGAGCCTTCGCCCCCGACAGCGCCGAACAGACCCTCGCCCACATGACCGCCCACCACTGACACCCCGGACCCTGCTACGGCCGGTCGCCGCCCGGAGCACGCCACGGACCCGGGGTCAGCGTCGCGCGCCGGCTCTTGGTGCTGGCGAGCCGTGAGCCGAGTCCGACGCCGACGAGGTTCTCGCCGCCGGGCCGGTGGTGACCGGCTCCAACTGCTCGCGGTGGGGCCTCACTTGAGCCTTGCGTTGCCTACCGGTCGGCGCACTGGGGGAGCGTGCGGCGATGCTTTGGGTGAGCCGGTCGGCCTGCGGCTGCGCGCGGCGGCCGACTGTGCCGAAGCGCGCTGCGTGACGCGTCCGCCCGCAGGCCCGCGCCGGGACCGTCCGACCGGTGCTTTCCCCTGAATACCTGTCAGAGCACCCTGCGGGGTGGTCCTGGCGCATCGTGAGCTGGGGCGGTGCTGTCGTCGACGGGGGCTCGGCTGGGTCCCGGGATTCCACTCGGTCGGGTGAACAGTCGCAGGGATCGTATACAGACAGCATGGATCTGAATACGCTGCGCAACGACGCCGGGGCCGCTCGTGGTACCCGGTGTGCCTGCGTGAAGGGATCCTCAGCGTGTTCCGCACCCGTCTGCCCGCCACCGTCCGTACGGCCGTGGCCGCCGCGACCGCCCTCACTGCCACCCTGTCGGTGTTCGTCCCGAGCGCCGCGGCGCGGCCGGGCGTCCGCGCCGTGCCGAGCTATGTCGCGCTCGGTGACTCGTACAGCGCCAACGTGTTCGTCCGCCCCTGGGACGCGAGCGACGGCTGCGGCCGCTCCTACCGGAACTACCCGCACCAGGTCGCCGCCGAGTTGGGGCTGGACCTCACGGACGTGACGTGCGGCGCGGCCGAGGTGCACGACGGGATCCTGGCCCCGCAGCCCTCCCACAAGCTGCTCGGCCCGCCGACCACCCCGCCGCCCGGCGGCTGGCCGGCCAAGCCCGCGCAACTCGACGCGCTCAGCCCGACCACGGACGTCGTGAGCGTCGGCATCGGCGGGAACACCCTCGGCTTCGGCGAGATCGTGACCCAGTGCCTGGAGCGCGGACTGACCACGCTGGGCTTCGGCACCCCGTGCACGAAGCACTACACCCAGGGCGAGGGCAAGGCCTGGCTGGACGCCAAGTTCGCCCAACTCGACCACGAGTACGGCGAGATGATGAACGCGATCCACGACCGGGCACCCAACGCGCGGGTCCTCGCCGTCGGCTACCCGGCGATCGTCCCCACCAGCTCCGGCTGCACGTGGGGCGTGTGGCGGCAGCTGGGCACCGTCGCCAAGGGCGACATGCCCTGGCTCGACGGCCTGGAGCGGCGACTCAACCAGCTGATCGCCGACCACGCCGCCGACGCCGGCGCGACGTACGTCGACACCTACTCCTCCAGCGTCGACCACGGGGTCTGCGCGGGCGAGCAGAAGTGGATGTACGGCGTGAAGGACGACCTCACCGGCGACGGTGACCAGACCGATCCGCCGGCCGGCTTCTGCCGCGACATCCCAGGCAACGGCGAGACGTGCACCTTCGTCCACCCCAACGCCCTGGGCGCGGACAACCAGGCCCGCCAGGTCGCCGCCGCCCTCTCGGGCCAGGGCCGCTGAACACCCGCCCGGTTCCGGGGAGTGTCCGGCCTGTGCGCTCCCCGGAACCGGGCGACCCGCCTCGTCACCTCGGCTGGGTGGATGTACGGCCTGGACGCACACAGCCGGGGCGGGGCGTTGGGGGACGTCTCGATCTCTGCCAGCTCGGTGTCCGTTCGGCACCGGGCTGTCTTGCCCACCGCTGAACGCCTCCTCCGCAGGTGCGCGCAAACTCGGTGCCGGGCCGGCGCAGTGATCGGTTAGAGTCCGCACGGAGTTGGACCCGGCACCACCGGGCGGGGAGAAGCCGCACCCGGGTCGTATCCAGGGGGAGAGACCAGATGATCAGGACCGGACGTACGTTCCTCGCTGCCACGGCTGCCGTGGTCGCACTGACCGCCACCGCCACCGGCTGCGGCACCAAGGTCACCGGCGACAACGGGGCGGCCCCGAGCGCCGCGGGCAGCGGCTCGGCGGCCACCGGGCAGGCTGCCGAGCTGACGCCCGCCGCTCTGCTCAAGCTGGCGGGGGAGAAGACCAGCGCGGCCAAGTCCGCCAAGGTCGACGCGGTCACCGAGGTCGGTGCCGCGAAGACCAGCATGAAGGGCGCCATCTCCTGGGACCACGGCTTGCAAGGCGAGTTGACCGGGACCGCCGACGCGATGGCCAAGGCCGCCGCCAAGTTCGGCGGGGACGGCACCTTCACCGCCCGCTACCTCAGCGACGCGATGTACATCAACATGGGCGACGGGTTCGCCAATCAGCTCGGCGGCGCACACTGGATCAAGTACGACTACGCGAACCTCGCCAAGACCATGGGCGCCGCGGGCGAAGGCCTCAAGAACCAGCTGCAGAACGCCGACCCGGTCGCCTCGATGCAGGCGCTGATCGCCTCCGGCAAGGTCAGCAAGGCCGGGACCGAGCGCGTGAACGGCGTCCAGACCACCAAGTACGCCGGCGACCTCGCGGCGGCCGACCTCACCCAGGCTGCCGCCCAGGGGCTGACCAAGGAGCAGGTCGACGGCCTCCAGCGGCAGTTCACGACCGCCGGCATCACCACCGAGCACATCGAGATCTGGGTCACCGCCGACCTGCTGCTGGTCAAGCAGGTCCAGCAGTTCGCGACCAAGGCCGGCCAGTGCACCGCGACGGCGTCCTACTCCGACTACGGGACCCCGGTCGCGACCACCCCTCCGAGCGCGAGTGACACGATGGACTTCGCCCAGCTCCTGCAGAGCTCGATGGCCGGCAGCTGACCCCGCGAACCCGGCGGCCCGTCCACGCCTTTGCGCGGCGGGCCCCGCCGCGGCTGACCACGTCGGTCAGCGAGGCCGCAGCCCGGCGAAGACGACGTCGAAGATCCGCTGCTGGGCCGCGGGGTCGGCTCCGAGGTGCTCCATCGTCGTACTGGTGCCGGCCAGCAGGGCGATGAGTTCCGGTAGTTCGAAATCTGGGCGGACCGCGCCGGCCTGCTGCGCCCTGTCCAGTAGCCCGGCCAGCTGCGCCCGGATCTGGTCGCTGGACTCCCGCAGCGGCGCGTGCGCGTCCACGCCCGCTGCCGCTAGCGCTTGGGTGAACTCGTTCTTGCCCGCGGACTGCTCGATCACCAGGCGGAAGCAGGCGAAGAAGGCGTCGGCGGGCTCGGAGTCGGCGGCCAGCTGCGCGGCCCGGGTGGCGATCGCCTCCAGCCTGCGCACCATGACGGCCTCCAACAGCGCTTCCTTGGTGGGGAAGTGCCGGAAGAGGGTGCCGACGCCGACGCCGGCGGCGCGGGCGATCTCTTCGGTCGGCACGCCGACGCCACGGGTGGTGAACACCTCCGTGGCGACGTCCAGCAGCTTGGCCCGGTTGCGGGCCGCGTCCGCCCGCAGCGGGCGCTCGTTGGTGCCGCTCATCGCTCCTGCCCTTTCCCATCGACATCGACCGCAGAGCGGTAGCTGGACAACCGGAGTGGCCAGTCCGTATCGTTGAAAGCGGACTAGCTAGTCCTATTCTAGTGGCGGATCCGCTGGGGGTTGATCATGTCCGAAACGCTGTCACCGCGCGAGGTCTTCCAGAAGCTGCTCGACGGCATCGGCGGAGGGCGGTTCTCGGAGCTGGCCGGGCTCTACGCCGAGGACGCCGTGGTGGAGACCGTCTTCCAGCCGATCGGACCGCGCCGGTTCGAGGGGCGGTCCGTGCTCGAGGAACGGTTCGCGGAAGTCGCCGCGCACAGTCCCCTCGCGCTGACCCCGAAGAACGTGGTGATCCGGGAGACCGACGACCCCGAGGTGATCGTCGCCGAGTGGGACTACCAGGTGCACCACCGGGTGACCGGGCGGACCTTCGAGTCCGCCAACATCCAAGTGCTGCGGGTCCGCGACGGCGTGATCGTCCACAGCCGTGACTTCCACGACCACCTGGCCTTCATCGTGGCGGGCGGTGCCTTGCCGCAGCTGGTGGCGGCACTGGAGGGCGAGTGAGGTCTCGTTGCTCGACTCGATGGCCTGGCGCAACTCCCTGACTGGCTGCTGTGACCCGGCCCGCTCGGCCCTGCCCTTGCGAGCCGGGTGCAGCATGGTTAGCCGTGGCCTGCGGACGTTCGGCTCGTTGGACCATCCGTGGTGGGGACTGCGGCCTCCCGGGCGGCGTTCGCTTCGGCGAGGCTCTGTCCTCGGTGATGCCGAGCGCCACCAGCAGTTCCTGCTGCTCCTCGGCTCAGCTACCGCGGGCGGGCGGGCGGTGTATGCGCTGGCAGGTGGCAGGTGGCAGGTGGCAGGTGGCAGGTGGGCCGAGCACCAGTGCGGGGGTCGGTCTCCGCCAGCACGCGCCGCCGCTCTGGCGCGGGTACGCCCGGGTGCGTGGCTTCAGGACTTCGTCCTGTGCTCGCGGTGCGGCGGTACTACGCTGCCGAGTGGGGCGGATGATTGACGGTTCGTCAGGGGCGGTGGGGCTGCGGGTGGACGCTGGAGACACGGAAGCGCAGGGTGGGCCCGGTCCGGCGGATGCCGCAGGCTCGGGTGCGTACGTCGCGCGGGACGTGTCGGTCTCCGCGGACAACGGTTCGGTCGCGGCGGGCCGCATCGACGGGTCGGTGACGATCAACAACAACTACCCGCCGGCACCGGCGTCGGTGTGGCGGCCGGTGCGGGTGGGGATGGTGCCTGCGCTGGCATCGGCGTTCCAACCCCGCCACGGATTGCGGGAGTTGGTCGACCGTGCGCGGGAGCGCAACGGCACCGTGGGGTTGACGCAGGTGCTGTCCGGCGGCGGAGGTGTCGGCAAGTCGCAGCTCGCCGCCTCGTACGCGCAGCAGGCCCACGCGGAGGGTGTGGACGTGCTGGTGTGGGTGGACGCGGCGGAGACCTCTCGGATCGTCGCCGCGTACGCCGAGGCCGCCGGGAAGGTCAAGGCGCTCGGTGCCGCAGGCGTGGACGCGGAGGGCGACGCGGCCCGGTTCCTGGAGTGGCTGACCGTCACCGACCGTTCGTGGCTGGTGGTTCTGGACGACCTGACCGATGTCGAGGGTGCGGGGCCGTGGTGGCCACGCCCGCCCGCTGCGGGTGGGAGCGGTCGGGTGCTCGCGACCACGCGGCGGCGCGGGGCGTTGCTGTCGGGTGCGGGCCGCGCCCTCGTCGACGTCGGCCTCTACTCGAAGGGTGAGGCCCTCGACTACCTGCGCGACCGTCTCGGTGCCGCCGATGCCGTCCACCTCCTGGACCGAGACGCAGGCGACCTGACCGAGGCGCTCGGCCTGCTGCCGCTGGCGCTCTCCCACGCCGCCGCCTACGTGATCAACGAGGCCGTCACCAGCACCGACTACCTCCGTCTGTTCACCGACCGGGACTCCCGCCTGGACGTCCTGCTGCCGACCGGCGCGGACACCGACGCCTACGGCCGCCAGGTCACGACCTCCCTGCTCCTTGCGCTCGACGCCGCGCAGCGGCGCGAACCCGTAGGCCTGGCGGTTCCCGCGGTCCGGTTCGCCGCGCGCCTCGACCCCGCGGGCCACCCCCTCCAGCTGTGGACCACCGCAGCCGTCACCGACTACCTCACCGCCCAGCGCACCCCGCACCCCGACGCCCCCGCACTCGGCCCGGTCACCCCTGACCAGGCCCGCGCCGCCCTGCGCCTGCTCCACCACTACGCCCTGCTCACCAGCGACTCCCGCGACGGCCACCGCGCGGTGCGCATGCACGCCCTGACCGCGCGCGCCGCCCGGGAGACCGCCCCCGATGCCGATGCCCCCACGACCTATCAGGCGGTCGCCAACGCCCTTGCGGAGATCTGGCCCAGGCACACGCACACCACACCCGACCTGACCGCCGTCCTGCACGCCAACACCGACGTCCTCGCCGCCGGCGCCGGAGCAGTGCTTCAACAGCCCGACGGCGAGCTCGCCGTGCTGCGCGAGGCAGGCCGCACGCTGATCGACGCGGGCCTGTACGCCGCCGCCGTCACCTACTGGCTGCGCCTGGCCGCCGACACCGAGCGGCTGCTGGGCGGCCAGCACCCGGCCACCCTCACCGCCCGTGGGAACCTCGCCGCCTCCTACACGCAGGCGGGCCGCACTCGTGAGGCGATCGTGTTGCAGGAGCGGGTGCTTGCCGATCGTGAGGGGTTGCTGGGCGACAGGCACCTCCACACCGTCACCGCCCGCGGCGACCTCGCTCTCGCCTATGCGCAGGCGGGCCGTACCGCTGAGGCGATCGCGTTGCAGGAGCGGGTGCTCGCCGATCGTGAGGGGTTGCTGGGCGATGGGCATCTCGACACTCTCACCGCCCGCGGCGACCTCGCCGCCTGCTACTGGGAAGCGGGCCGTACCGCTGAGGCGATCGTGTTGCAGGAGCGGGTGCTGGCCGATCGTGAGCGGTTGCTGGGCGACCAACACCCCCACACCCTCACCGCCCGCGGCGACCTTGCCCTCTCCTACTGGCAGGCGGGTCGTACCGGCGAGGCGACCGACCTGATCGAGCCGGTGCTCGCCGACCGCGAGAGGCTGCTCGGCGACCAACACCCGCACACCCTCACCGCCCGCCGCATCCTCGCGGCCTGTCTCTGGCAAACGGGCCGCCGCAGCGAGGCGGTCGACCTCATGGAGCGGGTCTTCGCGGACCGCGAGCGGGCGCTGGGCGCCCTGCACCCCGACACCCTCGCCGCCCTCAAGACCCTCTCCTTCGCCTACTGGCAGACCGGGAACTACAGCAAGGCGGTCGACACACAGGAGTGGTTGAACGCCCGAGGCGCCGGCACCGCCTGAACGGCGCGCCCCACGACGTCGACGGCGCCTGCCGAGCCGCAGTTCGTCGCCGCGTCAACGGCAGCAGCCCGTCGAGGCTCGTAGAAGATGATGCCTGGTCAGGGACATCAACACCGCGGCTCGGCAGGCAAGGCGAACGAGGCGCCCAGGAGGCTGCGCGGGACGTCCTGGCCGCGTTCGGCGTGCTGCAGGTCGCCACGGTCGGCCACATGCGGCCCGCCAGGGAAGTGCGGCTTCACGCCGGCTCAGTGATCAGTCGCCACCTTGTCGGCGACGAATCCCGGGGGAGCTGACGATCAGGCCCACGGCCGAACCTGCTTGCGGAGCGGCACGTCACCCCCCGACGGCACGACGGAATGCCCGAAGGCTCAAATGATCCTCAATTTTTAGAGGTTAATTCGGTTTTTGGGTTACGAATCCAAGGCGTTACGTATTAGCTTCCCTCGCATTGCGCGCTATCACCCCCGCGTCGCGCAGAGAGGCAGCAGAAGACGGATGACCACCCACACCCCCCTTTCCCCGCCGGCGACCCCGCCCGGGACGCCGGATCCGAACCACCTCAAGGCCGGGCTGAAGAACCGCCACCTGTCCATGATCGCGATCGGCGGCGTGATCGGCGCCGGCCTGTTCGTCGGCTCCGGCGCCGGCATCGCCGCGACCGGCCCGGGCATCCTGCTCTCCTACACGCTGGCCGGTGCGCTGGTGGTGCTGGTGATGCGGATGCTCGGCGAGATGGCCGCGGCCGACCCGCAGTCCGGCTCGTTCTCGGCGTACGCCGACCGCGCGCTGGGCCGATGGGCGGGCTTCACGATCGGCTGGCTGTACTGGTTCTTCTGGGTCGTGGTGCTCGCCGTCGAGGCGACCGCGGGTGCGAAGATCCTGCACAACTGGATGCCGGGCGTCCCGCAGTGGGGCTTCGCGCTGATCGTGATGGCGGCGCTGACCGCGACCAACCTGTTCTCGGTCGCCTCGTACGGCGAGTTCGAGTTCTGGTTCGCCGGGATCAAGGTGGTCGCGATCGGCGCCTTCCTGGTGGTCGGCGCGCTCGCCGTGTTCGGCGTGCTGCCGGGGACCCACGCGGTCGGCACGGACAACCTGCTGCACCACGGCGGCTTCCTGCCGCACGGCGTCGGCGCGGTCTTCACCGGCATGCTGACCGTGGTCTTCGCCTTCATGGGCAGTGAGATCGTCACCCTGGCCGCCGGCGAGTCGCCCGACCCGGGCCGCGCGGTCAGCAAGGCCACCAACAGCGTGATCTGGCGGATCGGCGTCTTCTACCTGGGCTCCATCCTGATCGTGGTCACCCTGCTGCCGTGGGACTCCGCCGACGTCTCGTCCAGCCCGTACGTCGCCGTGCTGAAGCACGCCGGCCTGCCCGGCGCCGCGCCGCTGATGGACTTCATCGTGCTCACCGCGGTGCTCTCCTGCCTCAACTCCGGGATGTACACCGCCTCCCGGATGGCCTTCTCGCTGGGCAAGCGCGGCGACGCGCCCAAGGCGTTCGCCCGGGTCACCGGCCGCGGCGTGCCGCGGACCGCGATCCTCGCCTCGGTGGTGTTCGGCTTCGTCGCGGTGTTCTTCAACTACACCTCCCCGAAGACGGTGTTCAGCTTCCTGCTGAACTCCTCCGGCGCGGTGGCGCTCTTCGTCTGGCTGGTGATCTGCGTGTCGCAGCTTCGGATGCGCCGGATCCTCGAGCGCGAGTCGCCGGAGAAGCTGACCGTGCGGATGTGGCTGTACCCGTATCTGACGTGGGTCGCCATCGGCCTGGTCGTCTTCGTGCTCGGCTACATGTTCACCACCGCCGACGGCCGCGAGCAGATGATCCTCTCGCTCGTCGCCGCTGCCGTGGTGCTCGTCGCCGCTCGGATCGTCGGCGCCCGCCGCCGGGCCGCCGCCCGCGACTGACCTCGCGCCGCACCCGCGACGGCACCCGCCGGAAGGCGGGTGCCGTCCGCGTCATCGGCCCAATGCCGAGCGCGTCGTCCGTCGCGCCGACGACGGTCGCCGGACCCGTCCGTCAGCGCAGGAGCTCCACCGTCGGGAACGCCGCGCTCGGGCGGGGGACCCGTGACGCTCCGTCCCTCGATGCGCAGCAAGCGGCCCCACCACCTGCCCGGTGCCGCTCGCACCGCCCGGCGCTGCGGGAGGTCGCAGCCATGACGAGCCAGTTCCGGCAGCTCGCCGCCCCGCCGGAGGCGCCGTTCGCCGCAGGCCCCCGACGCCCGCACACCTGGTCGGCCGACGCCCTGTGCAACCCGCCGTCAGCGCCGCGCCGTGCCTGAGCACCTCGTACCGCCGATGGGCCTCAACCGGCCCGCGTGCGCCGCCGTCCTGCACCGATGCGCAGTGCCCTGCGCCACCGCGGGTTCGGTGGCCGGGTCGCGTCGGTCCATGGGGCGCGCGGTCCGTCCTGTCGTGGGGCTGGAAGCCCCGGGTCGGCAGTCCCGCCGTCCGCTCAGAAGGCGGAGTGGGCGGTCCAGTGGGCCAGCAGCTCGTCGTCCCCCTGCACCTCGAAGCGGTCGGCCGACCGGTCCAGCCGGCCGTAGAGGAGGAGCAGCAGGTCCGCAGCGGTGCCCCGGACCGTCGCGTCGGCACGCCCACCGGCGTCGGCGTCCCCGACCTGCGGATCGAGCCCGAAGCCGTCGGGGCGCAGCCGGACCAGCCAGTCCCCGTCGCCGTCGGTGCGGGTGAAGCGGATGGTCCGGTCCGCGCCCCGCAGGGCGGCCGTTCCGGGGGCGAACCCGGCGGCGAAGGGCAGGTTGATCAGGAACTCGGAGACGCCGTCGGCGGCCAGCACCGGGTCGATGTCGGGGTCCAGGCCCAGTGCGAGGTCGGCGTCGACGCGGTGCACCAGGGTCTCGAACAGCATCCGGCGCACCCAGAACCGGGCGTGCTGGTCGGCGCCCCAGGCCCACATCGGCGCGTCGAGGTCGGCCGAGGCGAACTCCGCGCCGGCCTGCGCCGCGGCCTCGGCCAGCCAGTCGGGGTAGCCGTCCGGCGTGGGCGGCAGGTGCAGGTCGACGTCCCTGCTGCGCGGCGCCTCCTGGATTCTCTGCCGCAGCAGGACGGTGAACCAGCGCTGCACGCTGCCGGTGTGGCGCACCAGGTCGGTCAGCGTCCAACCGGGGCAGGTGGGCACCGAGGTGTTCCGGTCGGCGGTCCGGACGGTGGCGACGAAACGCGCGGTCTCGGCCGCGATGCCGGCGGCGTGGTCGGCGGGGGTGGTCACGGGATCGTTCTCCGGGGTGGTCGGTCGGCTCGGACGGGGGTTGCCGGCTCAGGCGAGGGGCTTGTCGACGACGGCCTTGGCGTGGCTGAACGTGTCGATGGAGTACTCGCCGTGGTAGCGGCCCATGCCGCTCTCGCCGACGCCGCCGAAGGGCAGGTCGGGCATGGCCAGGTGGGAGACGGGCAGGCCGAAGGAGAGCGCGCCGGAGGACGTCTCCTCGACCAGCCTCCGCTTGGTCCGCTCGGACTCGGTGAAGGCGTAGAGGGCGAGCGGCTTGTCGCGCTCGTTGATGAAGGCGATCGCCGCGTCGAGGTCGGGCACGGCGACGATCGGCAGGATCGGGCCGAAGATCTCCGCACGCATCACCGGCGCATCCGGGGAGACGTCCGCGAGGACGGTCGGGGCGAGGTAGCGCTCGCCCCGGTCGTGGCCGCCGCCGGTGACGACTCGCCCGTTGTCCAACAGCGCGGCCAAGCGGTCGAAGTGGCGGTCGTTGACGATCCGCCCGTACTCGGGATCGGCGGCGGGGTCGTCGCCGTGCAGTTCGCGCACCGCGTCGGCCAGGTGCTTCTCCAGCGCGACGGCGCTCTCGCCGATGGCGAGGACGTAGTCGGGGGCCACACAGGTCTGGCCGGCGTTGAGGAACTTGCCCCGGGCGATCCGCTGAGCGGTGGCCGCCAGGTCGGCCCCGGGCTCGACCACGACGGGGCTCTTGCCCCCGAGCTCCAGGGTGACCGGGGTGAGGTGGCGGGCGGCGGCCGCCATCACGATCCGGCCGACCGCACCGTTGCCGGTGTAGAAGATGTGGTCGAACCGCTGCTCCAGCAGAGCGGTGGTCTCGGGGACGGCGCCCTCCACCACGGCCACCGTGTCCGAGCCGAGGTAGCGCGGCAGCAGCCGGGCCATGGCGGCGGACGTGGCGGGGGCGAGCTCGCTGGGCTTGAGGACCACCGTGTTGCCGGCCGCCAAGGCTCCGACCAGCGGGGCCAGCGCGAGCTGCAGCGGGTAGTTCCACGGCGCGATGACCAGGACCACGCCCAGCGGGTCGCGGACCACGCGGGCTTCGGCGGGCTGGAAGAACCCGGGGACCTCGGCGGGCTTCGGCCGGAGCCACTCCTCCAGGTGCGCGACGGTGTGGTCGAGCTCGTTCAGCGTGAATCCGATCTCGGTGCGGTACGCCTCCGCCGCGCTCTTGCCGAGGTCGGCGGCCAGCGCCTGCTGGAACGCCTCGGCCTGCTCGGTGAGCAAGGACCGTAGGGCCGCGAGCCGGTCCAGGCGCTGGGCGAGGGGTTTCGTCCGGCCGCTGTCGAAGGTGGCGCGCAGGCGGGCGATCAGGGCGGGGATGTCTGCCGCGGCGGGGGTCGGGGTGTGCGTCATGAGGGTCTCGCGGTCCTTCCAGGGGCTTGAAGGCCTAGATGGTTGATGCCTTCAAGTAATTTCGACGGTAGACCTCGATGGTTGATGATGTCAACTAATCTCCCTATGCTGGACCCATGCGCCAGACGCCCCGGCCCGCACCAGCGCCCTCCTCCGAAGAGCTGATGGAACGGCTCGCGCGGGTGGCGGCGGCCTACTACCGCCACTTCGCCGCGGTGGCCGCCGGGCGCGGGCTCACCCTGATGCAGGGCAAGACGCTCAGCCTGCTGGTCCGCCCCCGGCCCATGCGCGCCCTCGCCGACCTGCTGGCTTGCGACGCCTCCAACGTCACCGGCATCGTCGACCGGCTCGCGGCCCAGGACCTCGTCCGCCGTGAGGCCGACCCGGCCGACCGTCGGATCAAGAACATCGTGCTGACCGAGCAGGGCGAGCGCACCGTCCGCCACATCCGAGCCGAGCTGATGTCCGGGCTCACCGCCCTGGAACGCCTCACGCCCGACGAGCGAGACACCTTGCACACCTTGCTGGGGCGCGCCTTCCCCGAGACCGCCGCCCCTCAGGGCGGGACGCTCTCCGGCGGATCGTGACGGCACGGTGCGTCGTAGCGGGCCGCCGGTGACCTCGGTCTGGCTGAGTGATCGACAGCTCCACCATCGCGCTTGGGAGTTCAGTAGTGTGCGGGGCGTCGAGTGTGCGGCAGGGTCCGCAGGTGGCGCGAGCGCCGTTCGGAGGAGCTGGCTATGGACGCGCAGACCGGAACGTCCCGCTGGCCTCTCGTCGGACGGGACGGAGAGCTGGCGCTCTTCCAGCGGGAGTGGGCGGATCGGCGGTGCCAGGGGGTGGTGGTGTGCGGGCCGGCGGGTGTGGGGAAGTCGCGGGTGGCCGATGGCTGCCTGGACCGTGCCTCGGCTCTCGGCTACCGGACCGTACGTGCGACTGCCACGGCGGCCGCCGCCGCGGTGCCCCTCGGGGCGATTGCGCACCTGGTACCGGCCGAGGTCGACCTGTCGGACCCGGTCCGGGGATTCGGCCAGGTCGCTGCCGCGCTGGCCGGACCGCAGCGGCGCCGATGGGCGGTACTGATCGATGACCTGCACCTGTTGGACGCGACCTCGGCGGTGCTGCTCCGGCAACTCCTGGACGCCGGCGTGGTGCGGCTGATCGGTACGGTGCGCACCGGGGAACCGGTCAGCGAAGCGGTCGATGCCCTGACCGGCTCGGACGCGGTGTCCCGGATCGACCTCGCCGAACTGGACGAGCAGCAGAGTCACCACCTGCTGCGGGAAGTGCTCGGCGGGCCGGTCGGGCACCGCACCCTGCATCACCTGTACGCCGTTTCGAAGGGCAACGTGCTCTACCTGCGCGAGTTGGTGCTCGGTGCCCTGCAGGCCGGGACCCTGGCCGGCCGCGGCAGGATCTGGGAACTGACCATGGACCCGCCCGCGGCCACGCCCAGGCTGACCGAGCTGATCAGAGCCCGTCTCCTGGGGACGGATGCGGCCGCACTCCCGGTGCTGGAACTGCTGGCGCTGTGCGAACCGGTACCGCTGGCCGACGCCCAGGCGATCGCCTCACTGGACGTGCTGACCGGCCTGGAAACGGCGGGCCTGATCCAGGTGACCGCATCGCGGCGCCGCACGGTCGTGCAGCTGGCTCACCCGCTCTACGGAGAGGTGCTCCGCACCGGCATACCCACCCTGCGCCGTCGCACCCTGCTGCTCGGTCAGGCCGAACGCACCCAGGCCCACGGTGCCCGCCGCCGCGACGACGCACTGCACCTGGCCACCTGGCAGCTGACCGCCACCGGGACGGCCGCACCCGAACTCCTGGGCCAGGCAGCCAAGTTGGCCCGCCACGCGCACGACTACCGGCACGTGGTCACCCTGCTGCGGGCCCTGCCCGAGGAACACCACACGATCACCACCCGGCTGCTCCTCGGCGAGGCCTACTCGAGCCTGCACATGTTCGAGGAGGCGGAGGCGGTCCTGTCCCGCGCGAGCGACACCGCGGAAGGCGAGGCGGAGCGGATCGTCACCATCCGCACCCGCGCCCTGACCCTGCTGCTGAGCGGACGCACGAGCGACGCGCTGGAGGTGAACCGGTGGGGCAGCGAAGGCAGCAGCAGCGAGGTGGGGAAGAAGGCCTTCCGGGCCAACGAGGGCTACATCCGGTGCCTGACCGGAGAACCGGTTCCAGGACTGAGCCTGCTGGAATCACTGACCGATCTCGAGAGCGAGATCGACTCCGCCCACATCCTCGACGTGTGGCTGGTCGGCGCACTCTGCAAGACCCTCGCCCTGGCCTGGGTCGGTCGGACCTCCGACGCGGTGCACTCCGCCGACCGGGCCTACGCGACCCACCTCCGGATGGACGAGAAGGCGCTCTTCCAGCACCCGTCCGTCCAACTCCACGGACTCACCGTGGCGTTGACCGAGGCCGGGGAGCTGTCCCGCGCACGCACCATCGGCCGGGAGGCGATCTCCCAGGCGGTTGCCGCCGAATCGCCCGTCAACTACCTGTGGGCGAGCTTCTTCACCAGCCGCACCGAGCTGGCCGCCGGCCACCTGGGCGAGGCGCGCGACCTGTTCGCGGCGGCGGCCGCGGAGGCGCACGCGCAGGACGTCGGGCTCGGTACCCGGCTGATGGACTCCCTGCTCGCCGCCGTCCACGTCCAGCTCGGCGAAGTCCCCGCCGCCGAAGCGATCATCGCGGAGAGCCTCGACCATCCGATGATGGGAATGCTCCCGGGTGAGGAACGCCTGGGCGAGGCGTGGGTGCAGGCCGGCCGCGGCGACCTCGGACAGGCCCGGGCGATCCTGGCCCGGGCCGCCGCGTCGGCGAGGGAGGCCGGTCACACGGCGTCGGAAGCGCTGCTCCTGACGGACATCGCCCGGCTCGGCGGTGCGCGGGAGGTCGCCGACCGCCTGGCCGAGCTCGCGGAGCGGTGCGACGGAGTGCTCACCCCGGCCAGGGCGCGCCTGGCCCGTGCGCTGGCCGCCGAGGACCCCGACCTGCTCCTCGCCTCGGCGGAAGAACTCGAAGCCGTGGGAGCGGACCTGCTGGCCGCCGAGGCCGCTACCGCCGCAGCCACGCAGTGGACCCGGGCGGGGGAGTCCCGCCGCGCCGCCCACGCCACCACCCGGGCCACCGCCTGTGCGGCCCGGTGCCGGGGCGCGAGCACGCCACTGCTCGCGGCGGCCCCGGCCACCGCCGCGCTCACCGCCCGGGAAAGGGAGATCGCCCTGCTGGCCGCGGCCGGCACGTCGAGCAAGGACATCGCCGCCGCCCTCCAGCTGTCGGTACGCACCGTCGACAACCACCTCCAGCGCAGCTACGCGAAGCTCGGCGTCACCACCCGCCGTGAGCTCGCCGTCATCCTCGGCGACTGACGCCGAAGTTGAGTAGTCGTTACTCACGCGCCGCGGTCTGACGCGCCGTTAGCTTCCAGTCGAGAAGTCGACAAGGAGCGTGTGATGAGTCAGATCAGTGCCGCCGGCGCGAGACGCCGCCGCGGCAGGGGGGTACGACGTCTGCTCGCGGCAGCCACCAGTACCGCGGTGCTCGCGGTCGGGTCGGTCACCGTCACCGTCCACCCGGCGGCCGCGGCCGCCCCGGTCACGGTGGACATGGTCAAGCTGCAGCACGAACTGTTCGCGGCGCACCTGCGCCAGCACAGCGGCAACGACAGCCTGAAGAACCTGGTGCTGAGCGCCTACATGGTGGGGAAGGCCCAGCACAGCCCGAACCTGACGTCCGATCAGTTGATCAGCGCGACCGGCCTGTTCTCCAACTGGTGGGACAAGAGCCTCGCCCCGTCCAGCGCCGAGGCGACCCTGGACAACTTCAACACGGCCCTCGACCTGGTGGCCGTCGCGGCGCCCGAGGGGAAGATCGCCATCGAGATCCTGAAACCCATGTACGACAGCCTCACCAGGGGCGACTTCAAGGAGTACGACACCTGGCAGAACCAGGTGGCCGGGGCGAAGTTCCAGTACCAGTTCATGTCGAAGTTCTACGGCGCGGCCGGGGACATCGTGGCCGGCAAGGTCCTCGATCTGGGGCAGAACCCGAACGCGGAGTTCTCCAAGGCCTGGGACTCCTACTTCGGTTCCAAGCTCCAGGTCCGCACCAGCTCGACGGTCGACGAACTCATGGCCGACCCCACGCTGACGGCCATGGTGAACACGAAGTTCATCCTCGAGCAGCAGGCGGGCAGCGACGGCTACCTCCACGAGATCATGAACCAGCTCGCCACCGCGGAGGACAGCCTGCACGACCAGATCGCGGAGGTGATCAAGAAGCAGGACGCCGCCGCGGGCGAGGACATCCACGTCACCGTCGTCACCTACCCGGTCGGCACCACCGCGGCCACCCCGCCGCCGTCCGTGGAGGAGAGGGCGAAGGCGAAGGCCAAGGAGCGCCAGGCCACCATCGACTCGATCGCGGCGGGCATCGACGTGCTCGCGGAGCTCGCCGGATTCGCCGATCCGGATGCCGG
Organism: Kitasatospora sp. NPDC049285; assembly: GCF_040678815.1. Classification (NCBI taxonomy): domain Bacteria; kingdom Bacillati; phylum Actinomycetota; class Actinomycetes; order Kitasatosporales; family Streptomycetaceae; genus Kitasatospora; species Kitasatospora sp. NPDC049285. The sequence continues at coordinate 112,146 of NZ_JBFAQR010000018.1, forward strand.
CAGGATCGTCGCGGGGGTGGGCCACGCGGGAATCCAGATAGCCACGGCGATCAACAACTACCTGCCCGAGATCGCCGGAAAGGGCCTGGCGGACGCGCTGCTGTCCACCAGCACGCTCGCGCTCACCGGGAACATCGCCGGCGCGATCGGCTCGCTGCTCCCGCTCTTCCGGGCCGGTGCCCCCACCCCCGAGCAGCAGATCCTCGCCGAGGTCGGAAAGCTGCGCCAGGACGTGTCCGACCTGCGCACGGAGATGAACCAGCAGTTCGGCCAGGTCAACAGGTCGCTGAGCATCATCTACTCCGACATGCTCACCCAGTTCGACCAGGTCCTCGCCCTCCAGCAGGCGACCGAGAGCAGGCTCATCTCGATCCAGGGCAGCCTGGACGGCATCAAACAGAGCATCGACGCCTGGGGCGGCGAGATCGTCAAGTCGTTGGGCCAGATCGACCTCAACGACGCCCACCAGGCCATGGACACCTACCTGGACTACTACCAGAAGTACGGCCAGCCCATCCCCAGCTACGACCAGTACGTGCACGCGGAGAGCACGCTCCACGAGGCCGCCACCGACAAGGTCCTCAACGCGCCGCTGGTTCTCTCGGCTTCCTCCTACCCCAATCTCGAAAGCGACCCGGGCGCGGTCCTCGACGCCTACGACCGGGGCGGTGCCGCCGGATTCCTGGCCTGGTACGGCAAGCGCCACTACGGGTGGCCCCTCGTGGCCGCGGACCCCGCGCACCCGGAGCTCACGCCTGCGGTCGCCGCCACGGCCGACTGGCTCTCCATCGCCAACGGGTACCAGCAGCTGATGGCGCAGAACAGCGGCTACGCCAAGCAGGTCAACACCGCCCAGGCCAGCCAGATCGTGAGCGTCGGCGACACCATCAACAAGTCGGCCCAGGCCCTGAGCGCCCCGCGGAGCCCGGCGAGCGCGGACGGCACCGTGACCAACCCGCTCTACACCGGTCTGGTCAGCGACTACAGGAACGCCGCGGACGCCTTCCAGGCCCAGCTCAAGCCGCTGCAGAAAGCGCAGACCGGCGACAAGGACTACCAGCTGTTCGGCACCGCGGACCAGGCGCTCCCGGCGGGCCAGAGCCCGACCGACCCGGGGAAGGTCCCGGCGTGCAACTCCTGGCCGTCGCAGCCGTCGCTGACCCGCCCCGGCAACGTCACCATCAGCAACGCGCCGAGCGCCCTGGCGTTCGCGCAGTACGCCCACCCCGACGGCCCCAAGCTGCGGCTGTGCCACACCTCCGGGCTCGCCGACGCGGAGACCTCCAGCACCGGAACCTGGGACATCACCACGGCCAACCTCCAGGTGACCATGCAGGTCGAACTCGACTGGGGCAACGACCACCAGGTCTACACCTCCTGGACCCGCAGCTGGCCGCTCGGCGTGGTGTGCCGGCAGAGCAACATCGGTGCCCCCGGTGGCTACTGCCACGACGAGAACTACTACCTCAACAAGTGGGACGCCACCTACGCGCCGTCCTTCACCGCCACCGGCACCGACTTCGTCCAGAACGACCAGGTGGCAGCGAACGCCCGGACCAGGATGACCCAGCTCCTCGCCGGGAAGCAGAAGGCCTACTACGACGCCGTGGTGCACGACCTGCAGACCGCGGGCACCCCGCTGTTCGGCGCCAACGCCGCGCTGACCAAGGCCCTTCGGCTGATCCAGGGCTACACCCAGGCGGGCTGGGCGACCGCGCTGCGGCAGGACGTCCAGCTGCAGCTGGTCGTCAACGGCGCGGAACGGCTGCCCGGTGACACCGGGGACGACACCGTCATCACCAACATCTTCCGCAGGGCGCAGGCGAACTACAGCGGATGCAACCCCCAGGGCGGCGCAGGCTCCCCGTGCAGCTCGACCACCGGGTACAGCCCGATGGCCGGACAGACGTACGGCTGGCTGGCCGGCTGCTCCGCCTGGGCGAGCAAGGCACCCCTGCCGGCCGACAAGCTCGCCGCGGACCCGGTGGGCAACACCGTCGAGGCGTACGCGCAGTGGGACGCCGGCTTCCTGGGCGGGTTGTACGAGCAGCACTCGAAGGAACTCGCCGCGCACACCTACACGGAGGCGGTCCCGGAGGTGCTGACCACGATGAGCGCGCTCAGCACGACCAACACCATCCTGCACACCTGACCAGAGCCCGACGGAATCGAGCAGGAACCTGGAATCGGTAGACATGACGACACGTAAGAAGATCCTGAGATGGGCGGGCGCCACGCTGGTCTCGCTGGCCATGGCCGCGACCCCGCAGACCGTCCACGCGGAACCCCGCCCGCAGCTCCCCGCAGCCTCGGCGGCGACCGCTTCGTCCGAGGACACCGCGCCGAAGGTCGCGGTTCCCAAGCCCAGCAAGCTGGAGAAGCCTCCGGCGGACTTCCCGAAGGCCCCCGAGAAGGCACCGGAGGGCAAGGCCCCGACGGCCACCGGCGCCCCGGCCGCACTCGCCCCGGCGATGCTCGGCAGCTTCGACAGGCTGGACCCGACTCCGAGCGGATTCCGGCTCCGCGGCTGGGCGGCCGACCACAACGCGCCGTCAGCCGCCCTGGCGGTGTACGCCTGGGACGACACCGGCCAGTCCACCTGGTCGACCGCGAACACCTACCGTTCCGACGTCGACCAGGTCTACCCCGGCCTCGGCAGCTACCACGGCTTCGACTTCCAGATCCCGCTGCCGTCCGCCCGGGCCGGGCACACCGTCTGCGTCAACGCCTACGCGCCGAGCAGCGGTTCGATCGGACTCGGCTGCCGCACCTGGGACACCCACGCCTTCGGCACGAACGAAGTGTTCACGACCGAAGTGCCCAGCCCGACCGGCACCGTGATGGTGGTACAGGGCTGGGCCATCGACCCGTACACGTCGGGAATCGCGACGGTCGTCGTCCGCCGCGACGGCCAGATCGTGGCCCAGAGCAACACGGGAGCGTCGCGGCCGGACGTCGCGGCATACTTCCCGGCCTACCCGATCGCCGGGTACAGCATCGGGGTCCCGCGCACCGCCACCAACGGCACGCACACGCTCTGCGTCTCCGCGCTCTCCGGCGGCGTCGAGCAGACCCTGAACAACGGCTGCACCACCTACACCGAGGACCACACCACCTACGGGTCGCTCGACAAGGTGACCAGGAACGGCGAGAACGCCCTGGTGGAGGGCTGGGCCCTCGACAAGGACCTGGGCACCTCGGCGATGCAGGTGGAGATCAGCGTCGACGGGCAGGTCGTCAGGACCGTCGCCGCCAACACCGAACGCACCGACATCGTCGCCGGCTTCCCCGGCTACGGAAGCGCCCACGGCTTCTCCACCACCATCCCCGCCCGGCCCGGCCAGCACACGGTCACCGCGCGGGCGATCAACCAGGGACCGGGTGCCGACGGGACCTGGTCCAAGATCTACGACAGCTCGCTGGGTGTCTGTCCGCTCAGTTGACGGCCTGACACCCCGGTTCCCCTCGCCCCGTCGGCGCGCTGCCCACGCACGCGCACCGGCGGGGCGACGAAAGTCGCCCGCCGGATCGCGTAGGGTCGGCCAAATGGCGAAGTACTTCGACGTGCACCCGCAGACCCCCCAGCCGCGCACCATCGGGACGGTGGTCGACAGCATCCGGTCCGGGGCCCTCATCGCGTACCCGACCGACTCCTGTTTCGCCCTGGGCTGTCGCCTGGACAACTACGAGGGCCTGGAACGGATCCGGTCGATCCGGCGGCTCGACGAGCGCCACCACTTCACCCTGATGTGCCAGGACTTCGCGCAGCTGGGGCAGTTCGTGCAACTGGACAACAACGTCTTCCGCGCCGTCAAGGCGGCGACCCCGGGCAGCTACACCTTCATCCTGCCCGCCACCAAGGAGGTGCCGCGCCGCCTGATGCACCCGAAGAAGAAGACGGTGGGCGTCAGGATCCCCGACCACCCGGTCACCCGGGCGCTGCTCGCCGAGCTCGGGGAGCCGCTGGTCTCCAGCACGCTGCTGCTCCCCGGGGAGGAGGAGCCCATGACGCAGGGGTGGGAGATCAAGGAGCGGCTCGACCACGTGCTGGACGCCGTGGTGGACTCCGGCGACTGCGGCACCGTCCCGACGACCGTGGTCGACTTCTCCGGCGGCGAGGCGGAGATCGTCCGCCGCGGGGCCGGCGACCCCGCGCGCTTCGAGTAGCAGCGGCACCCAGGCCGTGCCGCTCCGCACGATCTCCGCTGCCGCCCGGGTGGTGCGGCCCGGCCGGACCGTCCAGATCGCCGCCGCGACTGGACCTACCGCGACGCCGTCGATCCACCCGAAGATCGCGGTGCGCGCCGCCGTCCGGGTCGGCCATGGCCGGTCGCCGAGCGACTCCCGCTTCAGCGTGGCGAAGAACGACTCGGCGAGCGCGTTGTCCCGACACTGACCGGTGCGGCCGACCGACAACCGACGGTTCGCGGTCGCCCTCCACTGCCGCGTTCTCGGTCTGCTCCGTCCTGATCCTTCGGAGCAGCGGGCCGCAGGGACCGCCTCGTGGCGGCCCTCGGAGTCAGTGGCCTCGGCGGGGTCGAGCGGGAGGGCGTGGCGGCGCTTGCCTTGTGCGCGGTGGGCTTCTGGTGCGCTCGTACGGGGGGGTTTGCAGTCGGGCGCGGCCTATCGGTCGGTGTGTACCCGTACGGTCCTTGGTGGCCGGGCTTGTTGAAGCCGGAAGCGTTGGCTTGGGGAAGGACTTCACATGGTCGGGAACAAGGGGATCCGTACGGCCGGCTGGGTGGGGGCTGTGGTCAGCCTCCTCGTGGGAGGCGTGTGTACGGGGGTGGCGGGGGCGGCGACCGGCACCGGGACCAAGGTCACCGCGCCCTACGCGCAGGCTGCCGCCGTGGTCAACTCCGACGGCAGCATCAACCGGTCCAAGGGGATCGCGGGCGTCACCAAGCCGGCCGTCGGCCGGTACTGCGTCGAGTTGGAGGACAAGGCGCTGGACGTGACCCGCCTCGTCCCCGTCGCCACGTTGCAGTACACGTCGTTCGAGTACGGGATCAGGATCTCGATGTGGCCGGACCCCGTGTGCGGGACCCGCAGCGACACCTTCCTCGTCATCACCGGGAAGCCGGGCGTGTGGGAGGACCAAGCGTTCTCGATCGTCATCCCGTAGGCCCGCGGCGGCCACGCGGACCGTCAAGGCGGCTTCGTGTACGCGCTGTGGCGGTCCGCCGGCCCCGGGAGTCATTCCCGCCGGCGAGGAGTTCGACGTGGAGGCGGTCCCGCCCGGCGAGCGGTGCCCGCCGCAGGTCCCACCCGCTGGCGGCGGCGCCGACGGCGAGGGCGTCAGACGCGGACACGGACGTCGCCGGGTGGCTGCCGCGGGCCGAGGCGTACCGCTGCACCTACCTGACCGACTGGACCGTGGTGAAGGCCCGCTGGGCCCCCCGAGCATCGACCCGGTCGAGCCCGACACGCTGCACCGCCTCACCGCCGCCTGCCCGAACACCGAGCTCATCCTCACCCGCTGACCCAATCCGGCCGCACCGGAGATCCTTCGTGGTGGCCTGGCGAGTCGTCAGGGCACGGATTCCGCCGGAGGCGATCATGGCCGTGGCGGTCGGTGGGCCGCCGAGCCGGGCGAGGGCCGCGGTCGCGTGTCCGGTCCAGGCGAACGATGAGGAGACTCGCGGATGAAGACCGTTGTCCGCGGCGGCCCGCCGGCCACCGTGCCGGTGGCCGGGGTTCCGCTGCTCGCCGGGGCGCCGGCCCGGGCCGCCGAGCCGGTCACCGACGCCACCTGCGTGATGAAGGCCTACGGCGTGTTCGCCCATGCGGTCGGCCCCGCCGCCACCGTGTCGCGCCGGCTTGATCAGTTGGTGGCGCGGGCGGGATGCCGTGGGTATGGGCCAGTCATGAGGCCTGGGCCGTCGATGCGGGTGCGGGGTTCCGTTTTCCGCATGAGGACACATTCCGGGCATGCCTCAGGCGAGTGGCCAGTTGCGTAGTGCGGCGTCGGCCATCTCCCGGAGTTCATCGCGGTCGACACCGCTCGCGGCTTGTACGGCGATGCCGTAGGCGAAGGTGGTGAGGTAGCGGGCCAGTAGTCCTGGATCGGTCTGCGGAGGCAGGTCGCCTTCGTCGACGGCGCGCTGGAACCGCTCCTGGATGCAGCGGTAGCCGTCGTTGCGCCAGGCGACGAGGAGGTCGCGGACTTCTTGTCCGGAGCCGCTGGTGGTCAGTGCGCTCTGGACGCCCAGGCAGCCATTTGGATGGGCCGGGCGGGTGGTGGTTCGAACGGTGCCGGCCAGGATTGCGGTGGCGACACGTAGGGCGGTCGGTTCCTTCAGGGCTCGGGCGAGGTATGCGCTCGGGCCTTCGGTGTAGCGCTCCAGGACCCTGCGGAACAGCTTCTCCTTGTTCCCGAAGGCTGCGTACATGCTGGTGGTGGAGATGCCCATCGCGTGCGTCAGCGTCGCCGTGCTGGCTCCCTCGTAGCCGTGCTCCCAGAAGACCAGCATGGCGCGCTCCAAAGCTTCGTCGGCATCGAACCCTCGGGGGCGGCCGATGAGGCCGCTCTGCTGCTTCTCCACCCCTGCAGCCTACCTTTTCTGTAGCGATCGCTGCGGAAGTGCTACCGTTCTACTTCCGCAGCGATCGCTACAGAAGTAGATGGGGCTCACCACGTGGGACTGATCGAGGGGAGGGCCGCTCTCGTCATCGGGGCAGCACCGGGATCGGACCGGCCGGTGACGCCCGACCGGCGGCCGATGGCGCCCACGTGTTCATCACCGGCCGCCGGAAGACCGAACTCGACGCGACCGGGAAGCACTTGGTCCGGCGCCCCCGAGGTGACCGGAGACATCTCAAGCGAGCACGCCACCGGTTCGACGACGGCGCTGCGGTCATCCTGAACGGCTCTACCGACGTGGACGTCGGCGGTGATTCGCCCGGCGTGTATGCGGCAACCCAAGCGGCCGCCCAATCCGGAGCCGCCCCACAGAAGGGTCACCCTTGTGTCCGACGGAGATCTGCGCGCTTTCTACCTGCGCTACATCGAGGCGCTCAACGCCCACCAGTTCGGCGGCATGGACGAGTTCATCAACGACCGGACCACTCTGAACGGTGAGCCGGCCACCCGGGACGACCTCATCGCGGTTCAAAAGCATGACGTGGACGCGGTTCCGGACCTCCACTGGGAGCTCAAGGAACTGCTCTTCGACGGTGACCGTCTGGCCGCGCGACTCGTCAACACGGGTACCCCGGTGAAGGAATGGCTCGGCGTGGCTCCTACCGGCACCTCGTTCGAGATCACCGAGTACGCCATCTACCAGGTCAGCAACGGTCGGTTCGTGCACATGACCGCCCTGCATGATGCCGGCGAACTTCGCCGGCAACTGACCGGCTGAGTTCCGGATCAGCGCCAGCAACGCACAGAACAGTCCCACCATCGCCAACGGCCCAGCCTGGCCGCATGACTCGTAGGGGTACGCATGACCATCACTCTGATCACCGGGGCCAACAAGGGCATCGGGTTCGAGGCGGGTCTGTAAAAAGAACGGTGTAACTCCCGATCAAGGAAGTAGCACCTGATGACAGACGTGACCGTCTCGGCCGAGGCCGTGGAGGCCGGGCGGC